>NZ_JALBHA010000763.1:0-2125 GCF_023006445.1 Bradyrhizobium sp. SHOUNA76 | reverse complement strand
GGGCCGACGCCAGGGGTGCGCGCCACCGCCGCCTTGTCGCGCAGCGCAATGGCGTTGGCGAGATCGGAAGGCTGTAGCGTGCCGAGCACCGCGAGCGCGACCTTGGCGCCAACGCCCTGCACGGTCTGGAGCAGGCGAAACCATTCGCGCTCCTGGTCGGTGCGGAAGCCGAACAATTTTATTTGGTCCTCACGGACATAGGTCTCGATCGACAGCACCGCGGCTTCGCCGGGCGAGGGCAGATGCTGCAGGGTGCGCGAGGAGCAGTGCACCTGATAGCCGACACCACCGACGTCGAGGATGACGAAATCCTCCCCGTAGGAATCGATCAGGCCCTTGAGCTTGCCGATCATAGGCTCGCCACCTTCAGCCGGAGCGCGGTGCTCTGGCGGTGATGGGCGTGGGTGATGGCGATGGCGAGCGCGTCGGCGGCATCCGCGGACGGCGGCTCGGCCTTGGGCAGCAAGATCTTCAGCATCATCGCGATCTGTTGCTTGTCGGCGTGACCGGCGCCGACCACGGTCTTCTTGACCTGGTTCGGCGCATATTCGGCGACAGAGATGCCGAACATCGCGGGCGCCAGCATGGCGACGCCGCGAGCCTGGCCGAGCTTCAGCGTCGCAACGCCGTCCTTGTTCACAAAGGTCTGCTCGACCGCGGCCTCCATCGGCTGGTGACCGGACAAAACGGCGGCAAGCCCCTCATGGATCGCGAGCAGCCGGCTCGCCAGCGGCAGGTTGTCCGGCGGTTCCACCGACCCGCAGGCGACGTAGATCAGGCGATTGCCTTCGGCCTCGATCACGCCCCAGCCGGTGCGGCGCAGGCCGGGGTCGATGCCGATGATGCGAACGGGGCCACGAATCGGGAGCGCAGTCATGGGCCAGTGATAGCGGCTGGCCGCTTGAAGCGAAACAGAAACAGAACGGAAGTAACAGGGGAGAGGGGTGCCGTGCCCCGGGCGCAGCGCAGCACGAAGTGATGCTGTTGAACCGGGGCCCATGTTGCGACCGGTACCTGAGGCGCCGTGGGTCCCGGCTCTCGCAGCAGCGTTTCACGCTGCAGCGCGTCCGGGATACGAAAGCGCCCTACCCGCCCATCTTCGCGACCAGCGCGTCCGACACCTCGAAATTGGCGTAGACATGCTGGACGTCGTCATGCTCGTTGAGCAAATCCATCAGCTTGAGCAGCCTCTCGCCGGTCTCATCGTCGACCGCGACGGTGTTCTGCGGCTTCCAGATCAGCGCGGCCTTGCGCGGCTCGCCGAACTTGGCTTCCAGCGCCTTGGCGACGTCGCGGTAGCCTTCCGTCGACGCATAGATCTCGTGACCCGCTTCGCCGGAGACGACGTCGTCGGCACCGGCCTCGATCGCGGCATCGAGCACGGCGTCGTCGGAGGCAACAGCGCGGTCGTATTCGATCACTCCGGTGCGGTCGAACATGAAGGAGACCGAGCCGGTTTCACCGAGATTGCCGCCGGATTTGGTGAAGAAGGAGCGGATGTCGGAGGCGGCGCGGTTGCGGTTGTCGGTCAGCGCTTCGACGATGACGGCGACGCCGCCGGGGCCATAGCCCTCGTAGCGGATCTCGTCATAATTCTCGCCCTCATTGCCGAGCGCCTTCTTGACGGCGCGCTCGATATTGTCCTTCGGCATGTTCTCCTGGCGCGCCGCGATGATGGCCGCGCGCAGGCGCGGGTTCATGTTGGGGTCGGGCGTCCCCAGCTTGGCAGCGACGGTGATTTCCCGCGCCAGCTTGCCGAACAGCTTCGACTTCTGCGCATCCTGCCGCCCCTTGCGATGCATGATGTTCTTGAATTGGGAATGTCCGGCCATGCGTGGTCTCTCGAGGATCGTCAGCCAAAGGTGAGCGTGGGAAGCGCGGCCTTATAGGCCGCCAACCCGCCGGAATCAAAGGGATCTGCCGCCTTTGCGGTAGCACTGTAAAGGTAGCCACCGTAGTGGTCGGTGCCTAGAGGTGAGGCAACGTTAACCCTGATTTCATTCCGGACTGCGAAAATAGCGCCCGACCGTTCCCCGACAAGAGAGACGTGATGGCGTTCGGACTATTTCGGAAGCGTCTGCCGGACCGGGCTGCGCCTGCGACCGCCCCGGCGGCTCCGCAGCCG
>NZ_JALBHA010000762.1:0-2131 GCF_023006445.1 Bradyrhizobium sp. SHOUNA76 | reverse complement strand
CTCGGTTGCGGCGGCGAGCGTGCCGTGCAGGCGGCGCGCGAACACGTCCTTGGGCCTGACATCGTGATGCGCCGGCATGATCAGGTGCGGCAGCATGGCCTGTGCCGGCTCGGGCGCGGTCCCCATGAGCCGTTCGAATTCGGAGACGATGCGATCGGGGCCGAGATTCCCTAAGAGATCGAGCTGCGCGCTGCGCGAGATGTCGGCGCGATGATCGGTGAGATTGACGATCTCCCCCTGTTGGGGCCCGTCAATCGCGCTGTGCGGCGTATCGACGAAGCTCTTCAGGGCCTCTGAATGCCAGTGATAGCGTCGTGCCTGCCGCTTGTCGCCGTTCATGCCCTGCTGCACCACCGTCCATTTGCCGTCGGCGGTGACGAAGAAGCCGTGGAGATAGAGGTCGAAGCCGTCCTGCACGGCTGCGCTGTCGACCTTCGCCACCAGGCGGCTTGCGCGGGTCAGCTTTGCGCCGTCGAATCCAACGCGGTCGCCGAGTTGCATCAATTCATCCGGCGTCTTGCGCGAATGCTGGCCGCGGCCGCCGCAGACATAGATACCGAGCTCGTCCTGAAGCGGCCCGAGCCCGCGCTTCAGCGCGCCGATCACGGAGGTCGTGATGCCCGAGGAGTGCCAGTCCATTCCCATGACGGCGCCGAATGACTGGAACCAGAACGGATGAGACAGCCGCTGGAGGAACGCATCGCGGCCATAATGATGCACAATCGCCTGCGTGAGGATCGACCCGAGCGAGGCCATGCGGCTTGCCAGCCACGGCGGAACTCGTCCGGTGTGCAAAGGAAGATCGGCGCTGCCGCTACGTCGAGTCATGACCGCCCCAAACTAGTCCAGTTCGGCAACGGTTGCACCTGTGGAATGCTGCGTTGCACAGGGCGGGGGAGCGAAGCCGGCCGAGAGGCGTTGAGCCGGCTACGCGAATGCAAAGACGGGGACAGCAATGAATTGGCAAGCCCTCATGGCCGACATCGACAGGATGTTCGGCTGGATACCGTCGTGGTTTGTCGGCCTCAGCCTGGTGCTCGGCGCGATTCTGCTGGCTCTTGCCCTCCATCGGCTTGCGGCCTGGCTTCTCAATCGCGCCTTCGGAACTCGTCTCCCGCTCCTCAGCGTGTTCATCGAGCGCACGACGGGCCCAGCTCAGTTGGCGCTGTGTCTTGGCGCGGTCGCATTGGTTTTGCCGCTCGCGCCGCTCGACGACGCGATCCGCACGCCGCTGATGCGGCTGTTCGTGGTGGCGGTCATCGCGCTGATCGGCTGGATCTCGATCCGGATCGTCGACATGAGTGCGGCGCGCTATCTGCAGAACTTTCGCGACGTCACCGAGAATTTCGTCGCCCGCAAGCACGTCACGCAGGTCCGCGTGTTCAAGCGCGTCACCGACACCATCATCGTCATCATCACGGTGTCGACCGCACTGATGACGTTCGACTCGGTCCGGCAATACGGCGTCAGCCTGTTCGCCTCCGCCGGCGCGGCCGGTATCATCGTCGGTCTTGCCGCGCGGCCGCTGCTCAGCAACCTGATCGCGGGCTTGCAGATCGCCATCACCCAGCCGATCCGCATCGAGGACGCGGTGATCATCGAGAACGAGTGGGGATGGGTCGAGGATATCGCCGCGACCTATGTCGTGATCCGGCTGTGGGACTGGCGCCGCATGGTGGTGCCGCTATCCTATTTCATCGAAAAACCGTTCCAGAACTGGACCCGCGACACCGCCTCCCTGATCGGAGTGATCGCGCTTCATGTCGATTATCGTGCCGACGTCCCGCGCATTCGACGCTGGCTGGAAGAGGCGGTGAAGCAGTCCAAGCTCTGGGACGGGGCCGTGGTCAATCTTCAGGTGATCGACGCGGACTCGCGCACCATCGAGCTGCGGGCACTGGTCAGCGCGAGGAACGCGCCGCAGTCGTGGGACTTGCGCTGCGAGATCAGGGAGAAGCTCGTGGCCTTCATTCGTGACGAGATGCCGGAGGCGTTGCCGCGCGAGCGGGCGATCCTGATCCCGTCGGGCGGAGGCGATGATGCCGACTTCATGCGAGGCCCGGCGCCTCCGGAGAAAATGCGGGCGAGTGCGCGCAATTGACTGCCCGCACGCTCAGCCGGCGCGGACCAC
>NZ_JALBHA010000761.1:0-2136 GCF_023006445.1 Bradyrhizobium sp. SHOUNA76 | reverse complement strand
ATCCTCGCGGCGCTGGACTGGACCGCGGCCAACCGGCCGGAGATCGAATGGGTGCTCAGCGCCGCCGGCGATTGCCCGTTCCTGCCGCGCGATCTGGTTGCCCGCCTGCATGACGCACGCGAGCACGAGAGCGCGCAGCTCGCGGTCGCCGCATCAGGCAACCAGTCACATCCGGTGATCGGTCTGTGGCGCGTCGCCCTGCGCGACGAGCTGCGTCACGCGCTGGTCGTCGAAGACCTCCGCAAGATCGACCGCTGGACCGCGCGCTATCCGCTCGCGACGGTGACGTGGCCAGCCGAGCCACTCGATCCGTTCTTCAATGCCAATACGGTCGAGGACATCGCCGAAGCCGAGCGGCTGGCGGCACTGGATGACATGCCTGAGGCGTTGCCTTGAGTTCTTGACGGTAAGCGCCCGGCCGTGAACCGGACCTGGGAAGCGAACGACCAATGATTGGGACGTTGCCCCGGATGAACCATGGCCGACTCGCTCTTGGAAGTCATTTTCGATGTTGTCGATCTCGCGTTCGATGTTTCGGACGTAATCGATCGGACGAAGCCGCTGAGCAAGCCTGACACCGTCGAGGTCCCGCCGGACCCGAAGCCTCTGCCGCCTGCGGCGCAGCGTGCGTTGGCCGAAGCCGAGGAGCGGGAGCGCGCCATTCAGGCAGCCAGCGGCGCTGACCAGGCATCGCATCGATAACCCGGCTGGTATCTACGCGGGCCGAAATCCAGCTCGCTCCAGCGCGGCGCGTGCATCGTCCGAGCCGAGTGCGTCAAGGAACGCCCGCACCGCCGGCCGGTCCTTGCGCGCGGTCACCAGCGCGAAGTCATAATGCTCTTCCGCGAGCGGAATGAAGCCGAGGCCGACCGCATGGGCGACCGGCGCAATGGTCATGCCCCAGTCGGCGCGGTGCTGCACGACGGCGGCGGCAACCGCGTTATGCGAGCGCGGCTGGTTCCAATAGCCTTCCGGGCGCGCGCCGCCGAGCAGCCGATCGATCAGGATGCGCGTGCCGGCGCCCTGGTTGCGGTTGACCATGATGCAGGCGGGGTCAGTGAGCGCCGCGGCGATGGCGTCCTTTGCCCCGACGCCTTCGAAACGCCGGTCGCCCTTGCGGAAGACAATGCCCTGCATTCGCCGCCAACCCGGCACGAGTTCGAGCCCGTCGACGAGATAGGGCGTGTTGTAGGTCTCGCTTTGATCGTCGAACAGATGGATCGGCGCGAGATCGCATTCGCCACGTTTTGCGGCCGCGAGTCCGCCGAGGCTGCCGACTGCGATCGAGCGCACGGTGAGGCCGGCATGCGCGAGCTCAGCGGTGACGAGATCGAGGCCGGTGCAATGGCTGCCGATGATGACGAGATCGGGCACGCGCACATGCGGCGTGAACAGCGTCACCTCGGCTTCGGTCCCGGCCGGCATCTGTTCGGCGAGCGCGTCGATGCGCAGAAAGCCGTCGGCCTGCGCGAAGGACGTGATCGCGCCGGAGCCCTTGCCGGAGGGATAGGCGATCAGGCGATCCCTGCCCTCGACCAGCGAGACCATCACGAATTCGGTGCGGCCGAGCTCGGAGGCGATGCGGACCGGCACGGTTGCCCTGACCTTGGCATCGGAGCGCGGCGGCAGTCCGGCCATCCTGCGCAGCATCGGCACGATCATGTCGTGGAAGGTGAACATCGCCGAGGTCGGAAAGCCCGGCAGGATCACCACCGGTTTGCCGTCGCACACCGCAAGGCACAGCGGCTTGCCGGGCTTGAGCGCAACGCCATGCGCGATGATGCCGGGCTGGCCGAGCTGGCCGATGATGCGGTGAGACAAATCGCCCGCGCCCTTCGACGTACCGCCCGACAGCACCAGCATGTCTGCGCCTGCCAGCGCGCGGCGCATGGCGGCTTCGAGCTTGGCCTCATCGTCGGGAACGGCGCCGTGGAAAACCGCCTCACCGCCATTCTCGTCGATCGCAGCCGTGACGATCGCACCATTGGTGTCGTAGATGCCGGCGGGCGCGAGCGGCTGGCCCGGCTGCACCAATTCGTCGCCGGTGGAGATGACGGCCACTCGCGGCTTGCGCGCCACCGTCACCTCGGCGATGCCGCAAGCGGCCAGCATGCCGATCTCGCGCGAGCCGATGAG
>NZ_JALBHA010000760.1:0-2137 GCF_023006445.1 Bradyrhizobium sp. SHOUNA76 | reverse complement strand
CATCGCCGCGCTGAAAGAGGCGCTGCCCTCGCTCAAGCCCGATCGAATCGCGGGCGTCGGCGGGCTGACGACGCGGCACCATTCCATGGATGCGGGCGAGATGGGCGCGGATTACGTGCTGTTCGGCGAGCCCGATGCGAAAGGCCAGCGTCCCTCGGCGCAAGCGATCGCGGAACGGCTGGACTGGTGGGCCGAGCTGTTCGAGCCGCCCTGCGTCGGCTTTGCCATGTCGCTGGAAGAAGCCCACGACTTCGCCCTCAGCGGCGCCGATTTCGTGCTGGTCGGCGACTTCATCTGGTCCGATCCGCGTGGGCCGAAGGCCGCGCTGATCGAGGCGGACGCTGCGATCAAGAAGGCCTATGCGACGGCGACGGCTAGCCAAAATCCTGCTGGCCAGGAGCACGGCTAGCGCCCGACATGAAGCTCCCCTGCATCACCATGCTGGCTACGCTGCTGCTCACGCTGCCCGCGGCTGCGCAGCTCCAGATCACTCCGCCGGCGACAACGCCGAGCGCGCCGGCCGAGAAGCCAAAGCCCAAGCCGCACGCGCTTACCAAGAAGAAGGAGGCCGCGCCGGCGCCAAAACCTTCGGCCTCGCCCAAGCCGGCTCCCTCCTCCAAGCCGGCCCCGGCCGCGACCGTGATCCCGGCGCCGCCGACCGACAATTCCAACGCCGATCTGGTGTACGGCGCCTATCAGCGCGGCCAGTACAAGTCGGCGTTCGACCTCGCCACCGCCCGCGCACAAGCAGGCGATCCCAAGGCTATGACCATGCTCGGCGAGCTCTATTCCAACGCCATGGGTATCCGCCGCGACTACGCCAAGGCGGCCGAATGGTACAAGCGCGCCGCGGACGCCGGCGACCGCGAGGCGATGTTCGCGCTCGCCATGCTGCGCATTTCCGGCCGCGGCGGCTCGGTCGACAAGGGTGAGGCGGTCAAGCTGATGGCGTCCGCCGCCAAGCTCGGCGAGCCCAAGGCGGCCTATAACCTCGCTTTGCTCTATCTCGACGGCCAGACCTTGCCGCAGGACGTCAAGCGCTCCGCCGAGCTGCTGCGCCAGGCCGCCGATGCCGGCCTGCCCGAGGCGCAATACGCGCTTGCGACCTTCTACAAGGAAGGCACCGGCGTGGCGAAGGACCCGGAACGCGCGGTGCGGCTGCTGCAGGCCGCCTCGCTCGCCGACAATGTCGACGCCGAGGTCGAATATGCCATCGCCATGTTCAACGGCACCGGCACGCCGAAGAACCAGCCGGCTGCCGTCGCCCTGCTTCGCAAGGCATCCCGCCAGGGCAGCGCGATCGCGCAGAACCGGCTGGCGTGGGTGCTGATCAACGGCGTGGGCGTATCCGCGGACAAGGTCGAGGGGTTCAAATGGCACCTGGTGGCCAAAACCGCCGGCAAGGGCGACCCGGAGCTCGACAAGCAATTATCCGACTTGCCGGCCGAGGACCGGGCCAAGGCGGAGGCCGCCGCCAAAAAATGGCTCGGGAGCAAATGACTTGCCCCAATGACTTGACGCAAGCGCCCCCGCAGGGCACCCAATTGCTCAAACAGGCGCGATTTTGCGCCCTTTCCCCCCGATCAAGACCGAAACCTCATGCTGTATTCCGCCACTATCAACGTCATGGTCAAGGCCGCGCGCCGTGCTGGCCGCAGTCTCAAGCGCGATCTCGGCGAGATCGAGCATCTCCAGGTCTCGCTGAAGGGGCCGGCGAATTTCGTCTCGCTCGCCGACAAGCGCGCTGAGGAGATCCTTTACCAGGATCTCGCCAAGGCCCGTCCCGGCTACGGCTTCATCGGCGAGGAAGGCGGCATGCGCGAGGGCTCCGACAAGAGCCACACCTGGATCGTCGACCCGCTCGACGGCACCACCAACTTCCTGCACGGCATCCCGCAATTCGCGATCTCGATCGGCCTCGTGCGCGAGGGCACGATCATCGCCGGCGTGATCTACAACCCCGCCAATGACGAGCTCTACATCGCCGAGCGCGGCAAGGGCGCCTTCCTCAACGACCAGCGCCTGCGCGTCGCCGGCCGCCGCCAGCTCAACGAATGCGTGGTGGCCTGCGGCCTGCCCCATATCGGCCGCGGCGACCACGAGGAATTCCGCCGCGAGATGACCGCGATCCAGGACC
>NZ_JALBHA010000075.1:0-18061 GCF_023006445.1 Bradyrhizobium sp. SHOUNA76 | reverse complement strand
GCATGCAGCGCCTCCGCGCCGTTCAGTTCCAGCCGCGCGCGCACGGCCTCGCGCACCTCGGGAGGAATCGGCGGCACCACGGAAAGGCCCGCCGTCAGCGCCTTGAAATAGAGCCCGGTGCCGCCGATGAAGATCGGCAGGCGGGCTTCCGCCTTCGCCTCGCCGAGCGCCTTTGCCGCGTCAGCCACCCAGGCGCCCGCCGAGAAATTCACGGCCGCATCGACATGGCCGTAGAGACGGTGCGGAGCGCGGGCCTCCTCGCCCTGTGTCGGCCGTGCCGTGATGATGCGGAGGTCACGATAGACCTGCATGGAATCGGCATTGATGACGATACCGCCGGTGGCGAGCGCAAGCTCCAGCGCCAGCGCCGACTTGCCGCTGGCGGTCGGGCCTGCGATAAGCACGGCCTCGCCAATAGCCCTTCTGCTGACCTGCTCCTCGCTCACGAAAACCTCAAATGTCCCTCGTCGCCACGCTGATCTGCAACCCTGACAATCCTGCGCTCGACTCGACCATCGTCGACGGCGCCCGCGCCGTGCTGCCGCGGGCAGCTCCCGCGCACTGGCTGTTCGACGGGGTCGCGGTCGACATCCCCTTCGGCGCCGACAGTAACCTCGAAGGCGACCGTCACGCCATCGAGCAGCGGCTCCGCGAGCTGCGCGGCGACCTGCCCATCGACATCGTCGTGCAGCCTGTCGGCGTTCGGCGCAAGAAGCTTTTTCTTGCCGACATGGATTCCACCATGATCGGCCAGGAATGCATCGACGAGCTCGCCGATCTCGTCGGGGTGAAGGGGCATGTGGCCGCCATTACCGAACGCGCCATGCGCGGCGAGATCGAGTTCGAGCCGGCGCTGCGCGAGCGCGTCGCGCTGCTGAAGGACCTGCCCGCCAGCGCGGTCGACGACGTGCTGGCCAAGCGCATCACGCTGACCCCGGGCGGCAGCACACTGGTCGCGACCATGCGCGCCCATGGTGCCTATACCTGCCTCGTCTCCGGCGGCTTCACGCTGTTCACGACCGCGGTCGCCGCCAAGATCGGCTTTCAGGAGAACCGCGCCAACGAGCTCGTCGTGCGCGACGGCAAATTCACCGGCGAAGTAAAGGAGCCGATCCTGGGCCGCGCGGCCAAGCTCGCGACGCTGGTGGATTTGATGGAATCGTTCGATCTCGACGACATCGACTCGGTCGTGGTCGGCGACGGCGCCAATGATCTTGCCATGATCCAGGCGGCGGGGCTCGGCGTCGCCTATCACGCCAAGCCGGCGGTCGCCGCTGCGGCAGCTGCGCGGATCGATCACGGCGATCTCACCGCGCTGCTGTATGCGCAGGGATATCGGCGCGAGGAGTTCGTGGAGGGGTAGATGCCGACCGTCCTGCGTTGGGGACCTTATCGCGCATTCTTCTACTCAAATGAAGGCAATGAGCCACCGCATATCCACGTGCGTGCGGGCAATTGCGAAGCGAAATTCTGACTGCATGACCTGGATGTGGCCGTCAACGCCGGATTTCAGCACACGAAATCGGCGCTATAGTTAGGCATCTGAGGTCGAACCGCGATCTTCTCGAAGGCAAGTGGCATGAACACTTTGGAAATTGAGGTCGGCGTCATCCGACCGGTCGCTGTCGCCTTCTCTGCTGATGAGCTGGTGGTGACACTGGCCGACGGCCGGAAGATCGCGACGCCGCTGGCTTGGTATCCACGTCTCAGAGACGCCAGCGTTGCCGCGCGCAATCAGTTCGAATTAATGCCGATGGGCATTCACTGGCCTGAGCTCGACGAGGATCTCGGCATCGCCGGTATGCTGAAGGGGCGGCCGGCCGCATAGCCTTGCGGCACACTCCGCAGCCGTAGGGTGGGCAAAGGCGCACTTGCGCCGTGCCCACCATTCTCTTTGCAGCGATAGAAAGGCGTGGGCACGCTTCGCTTTGCTCACCCTACGGGACCGTGCGTTGCCCTACTGCACGCTCAGCGCCACGAACCGCAGCTCGCCGTCGGCATTCGAGACCAGCAGCAGCACCGACTTCTTGCCATCCTTCTTGAGCTGGTCGACCCGCTTCTGGATGTCGGCGCCGCTGGAAACGGCCTCCTGTGCGACCTCGACGATGACGTCGCCGGCGGAGAGCCGCTTCTCGGCGGCGTCGGAATTGGCGTCGACATTGGTGACCACCACGCCCTTGACGCTCTCCTTGATCTTGTAGCGCGTGCGCAGATCCTTGCTCAGCGCTGCCAGATCAAGGCCGAGCGCCTTCTGCGTCACCGGCTTCTCGGGCGCCGGCTCGTCGGTCTTCACCGCGGCCTGCACCTTCTCGGGATCCTGGAGGCGGCCGAGCGTGACCTTCTTGGTTTCTTCCTGGCCCTTGCGGATGATGACGACGTCGACCTCCTTGCCGACCGCCGTGTCGGCGACGACGCGGGACAGGTCCTTCGGGTCCTTGACGTCCTTGCCGTCGAACTTGACGACGACGTCGCCCGGCTCGATGCCGGCCGGCTTGGCCGGCCCCTTGTCGTCGACGCCGGCAACCAGCGCACCGCGCGGCGGCTTGATGTTGAGGCTTTCGGCGATCTCGTCGGTGACGCTCTGGATGCGCACGCCGAGCCAGCCGCGGCGCAGCTCGCCGAACTGACGGAGCTGGTCGACGACGCCCACCACCGTCTTCGACGGCACGGCGAAGCCGATGCCGATCGAGCCACCGGAGGGCGAGATGATCAGCGTGTTGACCCCGATGACGTCGCCGTCGAGGTTGAACAGCGGACCGCCGGAATTGCCGCGATTGATGGAGGCGTCGGTCTGGATGTAGCTGTCGTAGGGCCCTGAGGAGATGTCGCGGTTCTTGGCCGAAACGATGCCGGCCGTCACCGTGCCTCCCAGGCTGAACGGGTTGCCGATCGCGACCACCCAGTCGCCGAGGCGCAGCTTGTCGCTATCACCGAACTTCACCGCGACCAGCGGCTTCGTCGGCTTGATCTTGAGCACGGCGAGATCGGTCTTCTTGTCGACCCCGACCAGCTCGGCCTTGATCTTGGTGCCATCGTTGAGGATGACGTGGATCTCGTCGGCGTCTGCAATGACGTGGTTGTTGGTGACGACGACGCCTGCGGTGTCGATGATGAAGCCGCTTCCGAGCGAATTGGTCTTGCGCGGCGCCGGACTATTTTCACCGCCCTTGCTGCCGCCAGGGCCCTTCCGGTTCTTGAAGAAGTCGTCGAAGAACTCCTCGAAGGGCGAGCCGGGCGGCAGTTGCGGCATGGTATTGCTGCCCCCGCCCTTGGCTTCGACGGTCTGCGAGGTCGAGATGTTGACGACCGCGTCGATCACCTTCTCTGCAACGTCGGCGATGCCATCCGGTCCACGCGCATGGGCCGGCGTGCCGAACACACTGAATGCACTGACGGCGAGCGCGGCCAGCCCTAAACGCAAGCGGGTCGGGGCAACGGTGGCAGCGGGCATTGGTATCTCCAGGAAAGGGGGTTCGGCGTCCAGACTGCGCTCGAACGGGGGGACGGCGCAAGCACGGAGCTTAACGGGCCTCAAGACCCCGACAATACGGCGAAAACCGGTCTTTCGCCTTCACTTTGGCGTTGGCGCGAGGACTAAACGGGGCGCCGCATAACCCAGATCAGGATCAGGCCCGCGATGGCCGAACCGATCCCGACCACCCGCAGGATGTTGTCGGGCGTGGCGATGGCGCTCTTCATGGCCTTGCGCATCCAGTTCGGACTGGCCGCGAACATCAGGCCTTCCAGCACGAACAAGATGCCCAGGCCGATGAGGAAGTCGGCGAACGCAATGGACCTCATCGGATTGGAACCTCCCGTGTGCTGTTCTTGTCTGGACGAAGGGCGGCAGACCCGCCGCCCTTGTCTAGCTTACGGTTTCGCCGGCGTCTCGGTTGCCGACTTGCCGGACGGGTTGCCGAAATACCGGAAGAAATCCGAGTCCGGCTGCAGCAGGAAGCGGGTATCGCTCGACTTCAGCCCGTTCTCATAGGCCGTCATCGACCGGTAGAACGCGAAGAAGTCGGCGTCCTGGCCGTAGGCTTCCGCGAACAGGCGGTTGCGTTCGGCGTCGCCCCCACCGCGGGTCTGCTCCGCCTGCGAGTTGGCTTCCGCGATGATCACGGTCGCCTCGCGGTCAGCCCTGGAGCGGATCTCCTGGGCCTTCTGGCCGCCCTGCGCGCGGAACTCGGCGGCTTCGCGCTCGCGCTCGGTCTTCATGCGCTGATAGACCGCCTGGCTGTTCTGCTCCGGCAGGTCGGCGCGCCGGATCCGGACGTCGACGACCTGGATGCCGTAGCCGTCGGCCTCACGATCGAGGTGCTCGCGGATGCGCTGCATCAGCTTCTCACGATCGTCGCGCACCACGTTGATGAAGGTGACCTCGCCGAGCACGCGGCGCAACGCCGCGTTCAGGAGCGTGGTGAGCTGGATGTTCGCAGCCTGGATCGAGCCGACGCTCTGATAGAAGCGCAGTGCGTCCTTGATGCGATAGCGCGCGAAGGCATCGACCACGAGCCGCTTCTGGTCGGACGCGATCGCTTCCTGCGACGGGTTCTCGAGGTCGAGAATCCGCTTGTCGATGTTGATCACCGAATTCCACGGCGCCTTGAAGTGCAGGCCGGGCGCGGTGACGACGTCGACGGGCCGGCCGAACTGCAGCACGATGGTCTGCTCGGTCTGCTGCACCGTGAACAGCGACATGTAGCCGACGACCACGACGAGCAGGAGGGCGAGCAGCGTGACGATACCTGTGACCGGAGACCTCATCGGTTGCCTCCGCCCGACTGCGGACCGGTGGTAGGTGGCCGCTTGGTGGTCAATTCGTTCAGCGGCAGATAGGGCACGATACCCTGGCCCGAGCGGCCGCCGTCATAGATGAGCTTGTCCGCGCCACCGAGCACGCGCTCCATTGTCTCCAGATAGATCCGTTCACGCGTCACACCGGGCGCCTTCTTGTATTCCTCGTAAACCTTCAGGAAGCGCGCGCTCTGGCCCTTGGCCTCGGCGACGGCCTGCTCCTTGTAGCCTTCGGCATCCTGCTGGATCTTCGCCGCGCGTCCGCGCGCCTGCGGCACGACCTGGTTGGCGTAGGTCTGCGCTTCGTTCTGCAGCTGCTCGAGATTGGCGCGCGCAGCCTGGACGTCGCGGAAGGCGTCGATCACCTGGGCCGGCGGATCGACCTTCTGCATCTGGACCTGGCTGATCTGAATGCCGGCGCCGTAGCTGTCCAGGGTCTTCTGGATCAGCTCCTGCACGCCCTGCTCGGTCACGTTGCGCGCACCGGTCAGGATCGGCTGGATCTGCGAGCGGCCGATCACCTCGCGCATCGCGCTCTCGGCAACCGCCTTCACGGTGCCCTCGGGATTCTGGATGTTGAAGAGGAAGTCGCCGACACCATCCGGCTTGATACGCCAGAGCACGGTGAAGTCGACGTCGACGATGTTCTCGTCGCCGGTCAGCATCAGGCTCTCTTCCGGGACGTCACGAATGGAGCGGCCGCGCCGTGCCGGATCGTCGATCAGCGTCATGCCGATGGAGATGGTGGAGACGCGCAGCGCCTTGGGCAGCAGCACTGTCTCGATCGGATAGGGCAGATGATAGTTCAGGCCGGGCTGTACGGTGCGAACATGCTTGCCGAAGCGCAGCACCACGCCGAGCTCTTCGGACTGCACGCGGAAGAAGCCCGACAGCAGCCAGAACGCGACGATCAGCAGCACGATCAGCGTGATGCCGATGCCGGAGAAATAGCCGCCCGGCATGATCTGCTGGAGGCGGTCCTGGCCGCGCCGCAGAAGGTCTTCCAGATCCGGCGGCCTCGGCCCGACTGGTTGCGGGCCAGAGCCCCATGGTCCCTTTGGACCCGAGCCCCATGGGCCACCGCCCTGATTCTTCCACGGCATTCGACGCTCTCCTCGGCAGGGTGGAATTGCCCCCGCCCGCTTTGTCCGGTCCGGCTTTATAGGGGACAGGCAGGTCCCTTACAACGTAACCTCAACCGCCTTTCGAGCTAAGCTCGGGGACAGAAAAGTCAATGTTAACATTGGCGAATGCGGTTAATGGCGGGGCCGCCGACGATATGTCACATAGGAGAAATCGGCGCTGTCGGCGCCTCCGGCAGGATGGCGGACACGCGCGACCTCGTCCCACTCCGCCGTGTCGATGTCGAAATGCGTATCGCCTTCGGGCCGCGCGTGGACTTCGGTGATTTCGAGGCGATCGGCGCGATCGAGCCATTGCCGAAAGATCTCGGCACCGCCGATCACCGCGATCTCGGTGGCCGAACGCCGCAGGGCATCGCCCCGCGCAACCGCGTCCGCATCCGCCGCCGATGTCGTGACGATGGCACCTGCGGCGCGATAGTCCGCATCGCGCGTGATCACGATATTGGTGCGGCCCGGCAGGGGACGGCGGGGCAGCGATTCGAAGGTCTTGCGGCCCATGATCACGGGCTTGCCGATCGTGAGCGCCTTGAAGCGCGCCATGTCGGATTTCAGGCGCCACGGGATCGCGTTGCCCGCGCCAATGATGCCGTTCTCGGCGATCGCGACGACGAAGACGATCTCCATCAGGGTGCACTCCCGGCAAGCTGCGTCAGCGCTGGCCCGGTGACGCGGCACAGCGTCCAGTCGTCCATCATGACGGCGCCGAGCGATTTGTAGAACGCGATCGACGGTGCGTTCCAGTCGAGCACCGCCCATTGCAGCCGCGCCCAGCCATTATCGACGCACTCCTTCGCGAGATAGACCAGCAACGCCTTGCCGAGACCCCTGCCCCGATGCGACGGCCGCACGTAGAGGTCCTCGAGATAGATGCCGTGGCGGCCGCTGAAGGTGGAGAAATTTGTAAACCAGACCGCGAAGCCGACGGCGTCACCGTTCCACTCGGCGATCGCGCAATAGAGTTGCGGCCTGTCGCCGAACAGCGCGTCAGCGATGTCAGCCTCGGTCGCCTCCACCTCGTGCGAAAGCTTTTCGTACTCGGCAAGCTCGCGGATGAAGGAAAGAACGAGCCCTGCTTCGCCGGGCTGCGCGCGACGGATGTTAAGCGACATCTAAAGCGCGATGGTTTTGAATTGAACGGTCATCGCGCTTTCACTCTTTGTTTGCGCATGATCTTTTCGGAAAACCGCGGCACACTTTTCCGGATCATGCGCTAGACCGCAACTTCCGCCTTGATGTGCGGATGCGGGTCGTAGCCGACGAGCTCGAAATCCTCGAAGCGGAAGGAGAAGATGTCCTTCACGTCAGGATTGATCCGCATCACCGGCAGCGCACGCGGCGCACGGGTGAGCTGGAGCTTTGCCTGCTCCAGATGGTTGGAATAGAGATGGGTGTCGCCGAACGAATGCACGAAGTCGCCGGGCTTCAGGCCGGTGACCTGCGCCACCATCATCGTCAGCAGTGCGTAGGAGGCGATGTTGAAGGGCACGCCGAGAAAGACGTCGGCCGAGCGCTGATAGAGCTGGCAGGACAGCTTGCCGCCTGCGACGTAGAACTGGAACAGGCAATGGCACGGCGGCAGCGCCATCTTGTCGACCTCGGCCGGATTCCAGGCCGAGACGATCAATCGGCGCGAGTCCGGATTGCGCTTGATCATGTCGATCACGTTCGCAATCTGGTCGATGCTGCGGCCGTCAGGCGCCGGCCAGGAGCGCCATTGATGGCCGTAGACCGGGCCGAGATCGCCATTGGCATCCGCCCATTCGTCCCAGATGGTGACGCCGTTGTCGCGCAGATATTTGATGTTGGTGTCGCCCTTCAGGAACCACAACAGCTCGTGCACGATCGCCTTCAGCGGCAGCCGCTTTGTGGTCAGCATCGGAAAGCCGGCGGACAGATTGAAGCGCATCTGATGGCCGAACACCGAGAGCGTGCCGGTGCCGGTCCGATCGGTCTTCTCGGCGCCGTCTGAAAGAATCCGCTCGAGCAGGTCCTGATACTGGTGCATGTGCGACTGAGCCTTTGGGGAGGCGGCGAACTTAGCGGCCACCCCCGCGCTGCAACAGCGGCGATTCGCTGTGCGCACCGATTATACCCGGAAAAAGTGAGCGCTCCCGGCGCAAACGACAAGGGGGCGGAACTTCCGTCCCGCCCCCTTGCTTATCGGCTTGATAGCATTGCCTAAGTTGCCGGCTTGAGCACCGGGGTCCACTTCGCGATCTCGTTCTTGACGAGGCTCGCCAGCGCCTCCGGCGTCCGCTCGGCAGGGCCCGGGATGACACTTCCGAGCTCGAGCAGGCGCTTGCGCACGGTCTCGTCGTCGAGCGCCTTGCTGGCCGCAGCGTTCAGGCTGGCCACGATCGCAGGCGAAGTTCCCTTGGGCGCGAACATCGCATTCCAGGCCTGGGCCTGGAATTTCGGCAGGCCGGCTTCCGCCGTTGTCGGCACGTTCGGCAGCGACGGATTGCGCTCGGGCGTTGCGATCGCATAGGCCTTGATGGTGCCCGCGTTGATCTGCGGCACGGCGTTGACGATCTGATCGCACATGTAGTCGACCTGCCCGGCCACCAGCGCGTTCATCGCGGGTCCCGTGCCGTTGAAGGGCACGCCGACCGGCTTGATGTCGAGGATCGAGTGCAAGAGCTCGCAGGAGACATGCGAGACCGAGCCGACGCCGGCATGGGCGGCGTTCACCTTCTCGGCGTTGGCCTTCACATAGGCCACGAACTCCTTCAGGTCCTTCGGCGGAAAGTCCTTGCGCGCCAGGATCAGGATCGGCGTGCCCGCGAGCAGCGCGATCGGCTCGAAGTCCTTCTCGGGATGATAGGCGAGCTTCGGATAGAGCGGCACGGAGGCGGCATGCGTGCCCATATGCCCGGTGATCAGCGTATAGCCGTCATTGGCCGCGCGCGCGGCGCGCGTTGTGGCGGTGGTGCCGCCGGCGCCGACCACGTTCTCGATGATGATGCTCTGCCCCAGCGTCTGCGCCATGTGCGAGGTGACGATGCGCGCGACGACGTCGGTCGGGCCGCCGGCCGCGAACGGCACGACCATGGTGATGCTGCGCGTCGGATAGGTCTGCGCCTCAGCCGGTGCGATGAAGGTGCACAGCGATGTGAGCGCTGCGGCACATGCGCCCGTGAGCGCGCGAATGAAGGTCATGTCGATCCCCTTGGCACAAAGAAAAATGCCAGCCCAAAGGCCGACATTTTCATTTCACGAACCTGTCACACAAGTCGATTCGACTTCCGAATGCGGCGCGCCGACGCAGGACGCGCCCTCAGTTCTCGGATTCGGTGAACACCTCGTCGCGCTTGGCGCGCAACGCCGGTAGCACCGTAAGGACAAGGAGGCTCGCCGCAACCGCAAGCAGCACCGCCGACAGCGGACGTGTCAGGAATACGCTCCAGTCGCCGCGCGAGATCAGCAGCGCGCGGCGCAGATTCTCTTCCATCAGCGGTCCCAGCACCATGCCGAGCAGCAGCGGCGCCGGCTCGAAATCGTGCTTGATCAACCAGTAGCCGACGAGGCCGAACACGCCGGCGAGGATCACGTCGACCGGTGCGTTGTTCACCGAGTAGATGCCGATCGCGCAGAAGATCACGATCGAGGGGAACATCAGCCGGTAGGGCACGCGGAGCAGACGGACCCAGATGCCGACGAGCGGCAGGTTGATGATGATGAGCATCAGATTGCCGATCCACATCGAGGCGATCATGCCCCAGACGAGGTCGGGTTGCTTCTGCATCACCTGCGGGCCCGGCACGATGCCGTGGATGGTCATCGCGCCCACCATCAGCGCCATCACCGCGTTCGGCGGGATGCCGAGCGTCAGCAGCGGGATGAAGGAGGTCTGCGCCGCAGCGTTGTTGGCGCTTTCCGGCCCCGCCACGCCCTCGATCGCGCCGCGACCGAACCGCGATGGGTTCTTGGCGAGCTTCTTCTCGAGCGTATAGGCGCCGAAAGACGCAATCGTCGCACCGCCGCCGGGCAGGATGCCGAGGATCGAGCCGAGCACGGTGCCGCGCAGGATCGCGGGCGCCGAGTCGATCAGATCCTTCCTGGTCGGCATCAGGCCGGTGATCTTCTGCTGCACGAGATCGCGGCTCATCTCGGCGCCGGCGTCGAGATTGCGGATGATCTCGGCAAAGCCGAACACGCCCATCGCCACCGTCGCAAAGCCGAGACCGTCGGCGAGCTCCGGAATGTTGAAGGCCATGCGGGAGGCGCCGGTCTCGATGTCCGAGCCGACCATCGACAGCAACAGGCCGAACACGATCATCGCGATCGCCTTGAGCACGGAGCCCTTGGCCAGCACCACCGCGAAGATCAGGCCGAGCACCATCAGCGAGAAATATTCGGCCGGGCCGAACGCCAGCGCGAGTTTTGTGAGCGGTGCGCCGAGGACGGCAATCAAGACGGTCGCGACGCAGCCGGCGAAGAACGAGCCGATCGCGGCGATCGCCAGCGCCGGGCCGGCGCGGCCTTGCCTCGCCATCTGGTGGCCGTCGATGGCGGTGACGACCGATGTCGCCTCGCCTGGTATGTTGACCAGGATCGACGTGGTCGAGCCGCCATATTGCGCGCCGTAATAGATGCCGGCGAGCATGATCAGGGCGCCGACCGGCGGAAGTCCGAAGGTGATCGGCAGCAGCATCGCGACCGTCGCGATGGTGCCGATGCCCGGGAGCACGCCGACCAGCGTGCCCACGAGGGCGCCGATCAGGCACATCAGAAGGTTGATCGGAGAGAGCGCGACGGCAAAACCGTGAGCGAGGTTGGCAAAGATATCCATCACACCCTCACTGGATCAGGAAACGCGGAAACATCGGCATCGGCAGCCCGAGCACGTAGGGAAAGAGGATTGCGCAACCGACCGTCAGGCAGGCGCCGACGATGGCTGCTTCCAGCCAGCGCGTCTCCTCCGACCCCGTCGCCGCGATCATGAAGCTTGCAAAGGCCGTGACCACGAGGCCGAGCGGCCGGATCGCCAGCGCGAAGAACAGAATCGCCGCCATCACGAACAATGGCCCCCGCCAGGAATAATGAGACATTGCCGGCCCATCGGTCACAAGGCCGGTCAAGGCGATGCCGGCGGACATGGCGACCAGCAGTCCGCCGAACATGCGCGGCGCGGTGCCCGCGCCGAAGGAGAAGCCCCGCATGCCCTGCAAGTCGCTCCCTGCCCACAGCGCGAACAGGGCAACCGCCATCAGGACGACGCCGCCGACATAGTCCTGCGCCGACCGGACCGTCATGAACAGAGTGAGGATCGCAACCGCGAACAGCGGATAGGAATAGATCAGCGCCAGCAGTACCTCGGACGACATCTTCTTGGTGCCGCCACCGAACGATCCGAAGATCGCACTGGGCGCGCCTGCGAGCAGCGCAGTCACGTGGCTGGTGACCACCGTCACCGGGCCGCGGCCGGCCCCCCAGCCGAAGATCGTCCCGATCGACCAGATCAATTCGAAGATCTGCGGCGCAATCGCCAGCAGACAAAAGCCGAGCACCAACCGGGTATTTCGGGTGGCTGTCGCTGAGTGGCCCATCGTGTCGGCCATGCATGTCTCCTCCGCGACCCGTAAGTCACGAGCACTGTTGTTCTAAATCGGCTGGAACTTGATCCCCCGCCCGGATCACTGCCTAGCGATTTTCATTACACAATGCCAGCAAAACCCAACAGCCCGCCGGCGAGCAGGAGCCAGAGTGGATTGATGCGCGAGACGGATGCGATCACCGCAACCATTGCGGTCAGAAGCACTGCAACAATTGTGCGATCGGTCGACTGGGCCAGGATCAGAGCACTGGCCGCCATCAATCCGATCGAGAGAGGAACCAGTGCAGCCTGAAGCAGGCCGGGCCAGCGCGATTGGCTCGGCCGATTCAGCAGCCGGCTGACATAATAGGCAAGCAGCGCCGTCGGCAGGCACATCGCCAGCGTCGCCGCCAGCGCCCCGGGGATTCCGGCGACGGCATAGCCGATTAACGTCACGATAAGCACGTTCGGACCTGGCGAGAGCTGCGCGATCGCATAGGCATCTGTGAACTGCTTCTCGGTCATCCAGTGATGCACCTCGACAGCGATGCGGTGCATCTCGGGCACCGCCGCCGCGGCGCCGCCGACCGCAAACAGCGACATCAGGCCGAAGGTGGAAATCAGCACCCAGATCGGGTTCTCGGCGTTCATGCTGCTACTTTCCGCCGCAGGAAAAAAATGGCGCCGATACTCACGGGGATCGCGACCAGCAGCACCACCTGGAGCGGCAGACGGAACACGCCAATGGCGGCGAACACGCCGAGCATCAGGGTGAGCGCGACGGCGTCCATCCGCTTCAACAGCGGGGTCATCATGCGGAAGACCACCGCGATTAACAGGCCCACCGCCGCGCAGGAGATGCCGGCGAGGCTACGGCGCAGCAGCTCCAATTCGCCGAACTGGGCGTAGATGATCGCGAGCACGGTCATGATCATTGTCGGCGGCAGCAGCAACCCGGCAAAGGCGGCAACTCCCCCGGCAATCCCGCGTAGCCGCGCACCGAACACCATCGACAGATTGACGATGTTGGGCCCCGGCAGGAAATGGCAGAGCGCAAAGGTCTCGTTGAACTCGTCCGCGGTTATCCAGCGGTGCTGCTCGACGATGGCCCGTCGGGCAAACACCAGCACGCCGCCGAAACCGGCCAGCGACATCCGGGCGAACGCCAGGAACAGCGCAGCGAGGCCGGGCGGTGCGGTGACGAGATCCGGCTCTTGATCTGATTCTTGGACGGCCGGTACTGAATCCGAGGACATCTCAGGAGCTTAGAACAGGGCTCGCGCCGCGGCCAAGACGGTCCGGAACCTATCCAAAGGGAACCGCACCGAACTCACGCGAAACCTCTGTTTTTCGAAACCTTTGCCCCCTATATTGGGGGTGCCGGTTCGCCGGCTATGGAAATAAACGGTCGTCGCAATAAACCATTCGGACCCGGGGGCGGTACCCGGCGCCTCCACCAAAGCCCACTTTGGGCAGGCCCAAGAAGCGGGTTTTGGCGGGGGCGAAATAGGATCGACGAGGGCGTAAAGGGCGTACTTTTTCCCGGTATTGTTCCGCCGTTATCGGGCTACTGCAATAGTTGCCAACGACAACTTTGCTCCGGTTGCTCAGGCTGCGTAACGCAGTTTGAAAGACCATCTTAAAGTCCTAACGGGTTAAGCTCCGTTAGGCGGGGTTCGGAGGCACCTGGCAACAGAAGCCTCCACTTTACTCTTGATTTCTTCCCCGGCGGGGACTCCTGCTGACCCGTCAGGCGCGGTACTATTGCGGCTTGGCGAGTCGGGCCGGCACGGTCCGGCTTCGGGGATGCAACAGGACCACCATGGCGACCGATCATATCCGATACGATGTGCTGGCCCGCGACGCGCTGCGCGGCGTGCTGCGGAAGGTGCTGACCGATGCCGCGGCCCATGGCCTGCCGGGCGAGCACCATTTCTTCATCACCTTCGTGTCGAAGGCCGAGGGCGTGAAGCTGTCGTCGCGGCTGCTCGCGCAATATCCGGAAGAGATGACGATCATCCTGCAGCACCAGTTCTGGGATCTGATCGTGCTCGAGGACCGCTTCGAGGTCGGCCTGTCCTTCGGTGGCATTCCGGAGCGGCTGATCGTGCCGTTCAGCGCCATCAAGAGCTTCCTCGACCCGTCCGTGAAGTTCGGCCTGCAGTTCGACACGTCCGACGTCGCCGAGGTCGCGCCCGAGACGCTGCCGACAGCTCCCGCGCCGTCGGCCGTCGCGGTGCAGACGCCTGCCCCTGAAACGGCGGAAAGCACGGAGGAGCCGACGGCCCCGAACCAGGGCGGTGCCGAGGTCGTGCGGCTCGATCGTTTCCGCAAGAAATGATCTAGGTTGGGCGCGAAGCCATCGCGCCGGCCAGACTGCCTATATAGAAGAGCACATGAAGAGGCCGCGCGGCATTTCGCGCGGCGGAATGGATGTGCTCATGGCCAAAGCTTCCCGCTCGAAGACCGACCGCCCCGCGACCCGCACCGAGACCGACAGCTTCGGTCCCATCGAGGTCGCCGCCGACCGCTATTGGGGCGCGCAGACTGAACGCTCGCGACAGAATTTTCGTATCGGCACGGATCGCATGCCGATCTCGCTCGTGCATGCGCTCGGCATCGTCAAGCTGGCCGCAGCGCAGTCCAACCTCGAGCTCGGCCTGCTCGACCGGCGCCGCGCGGGCGCCATCATCCGCGCCGCGCGCGAGGTGACCGACGGCAGGCTGGACGATCATTTTCCGCTCGTCGTGTGGCAGACCGGCTCGGGCACACAGACCAACATGAACCTCAACGAGGTGATCGCCAACCGTGCCAACGAGCTCTTGGGCGGCGAGCTGGGCGCCAAGAAGCCGGTGCATCCCAACGATCACGTCAACATGAGCCAGTCGTCGAACGACTCTTTCCCGACCGCGATGCACATCGCGGCCGCAAGCCGCATCAATGCCGACCTCGTCCCTGCGCTCGGTGAGCTGCTCCGCGCGCTGCGCAAGAAGGAGAAGGCGTTCGCGAAGATCGTCAAGATCGGCCGCACCCACACCCAGGATGCGACGCCCCTGACGCTCGGCCAGGAGTTTTCCGGCTATGCGGCGCAGGTCGAGAGCGGCATCGCCCGGCTCAAGGTCGCGGTGAAAGACCTCTATCCGCTGGCGCAGGGCGGCACCGCCGTCGGCACCGGCCTCAATTCCAAGCCACGCTTTGCAAAGCTGTTCGCAAAGCACGTCGCCGGCATCACGAAACTCCCCTTCACTAGCGCCGCCAACAAATTCGAAGCGCTCGCCTCGAACGATGCCTATGTGCTGGTGCACGGCGCCATCAATTCGGTGGCGACAGGCCTGTTCAAGATCGCCAACGACATCCGCCTGTTGGGATCGGGCCCGCGCTCTGGCCTCGGCGAGCTGATCCTGCCGGAGAACGAGCCGGGCTCCTCGATCATGCCGGGCAAGGTCAACCCGACCCAGTGCGAGGCAATGACCATGGTGTGCTGCCAGGTGTTCGGCAATCACACCGCGATCACGGTGGCCGGCAGCCAGGGCCATTTCGAGCTCAACGTCTACAAGCCCGTGCTCGCCTACAACATGCTGCACTCGATCCGCCTGATGGCAGATGCCGCGCGATCCTTCACCGAGCACTGCGTCAGCGGCATCCGTGCCGACGAAAAGCGCATCAACGAGCTGATGCAGCGCTCACTGATGCTGGTGACGGCGCTGGCCCCGAAGATCGGCTACGACAACGCCGCCAAGGTGGCCAAGACGGCCCATGCCAACGGCACCACGTTGAAGGAGGAGGCACTGCGGCTCGGCTTTGTCTCGGCGGACGAGTTCGATCGCCTGGTGCGCCCCGAGAAGATGACCAGCCCGGGATAGTACTCCGAATTCCGATAGCCATCCGTAATGATACGGACGCTCGACGCCCCAGAAATGTGCGGCTTTGGGGGCGGGATTTGATTACCGTCAATGTTCCGGCGGGACGGCGTGCTACGCAGCCCTTCCGCCCCCTCGACGGGGCGAAATTCATCGTTTGATGGCCCAAGGGGCCGATTGACGAGGACAAGCGAATGGCGATCAAGTCTTGTGGGGCGCAAAGCGGCACCCTGTTTCTGAATGTTTCATCCAGCCTGAAGAGGAGGGGATGATGGAGACGCGGCATGGGGAACGTCATCAACCTGAAGCGCTTCAGGAAGCGCGCCGAGCGGGAAGCCTCGGCGAAACAGGCGGACGCCAACCGGACGAAGTTCGGCCGCACGAAGGCGGAACGGTCGGCGGAGGAGACGCGCGCGGACAAGGCGAAGGCGCACCTGGATCAGCATCAGATCGATCGCGAGGAGCAGCCATGAAGTCGCCCGTCGTGAAACGGTCGATCGTCGTCGCCGGGCACAAGACCAGCGTCAGCCTGGAAGAGGCGTTCTGGAACGGCATGAAGGAGATTTCCGGCCTGCGCAACATGACGTTGTCCGAGCTGGTCGGCGAGATCGACAACAATCGCCAGCAGGGCAACCTGTCGTCGGCGATCCGTTTGTTCGTCCTGGACTACTTCAAGAGCCGGGCCATGGCCGCCCAGCCGGACAAGGTCCCGGCCCAGTAGCCAACCCTCGGGGGCGCATTCGAGGGCGCTCCGCGACCCGCACTTTAAAATCACTCTAAGGTGCGGTTTCAGCGAGCGCGCGCGCTTGACCTCACTGCCCTGCGTTGAAAATACAGGGCATGACCGACACCAATGACACGCGCCCGCACATGCCGCTGGGTCTGGCCCAGCGCGGCTATACCGGCGTCATCCAGCATCTTTCCGCTCGCGAGGCGGGCTCGGCGCTCTCGGACATCGAGCTCGAGAGCCGCCTGATCGAGCTCGGCTTCGTCGAGGGCGCCCGGGTCGAGGTCCTGCACGAGGGGCTCGTCGGGCGCGATCCCATCGCCGTGCGGGTCGACAGCATCACGATCGCCGTCCGCCGCCGCGAAGCCATGGCCATCATCGTCGCCTAGACAGCGACCGGACCTCTGATCCCGGACCAGTGATTCCATGGAATTACCTCTGCTGCATCTCGCCCTGGTGGGCACGCCGAACAGCGGCAAGACTTCGCTGTTCAACGCCCTGACCGGCAGCCGGCAGAAGGTCGCGAACTATCCCGGCGTCACGGTCGAACGCAAGGAAGGCTTCTTCGTCACCCCCCTGGGACGCCAGGTCTCTGTGGTCGACCTGCCCGGCACCTATTCGCTGCGCGGCCGCAGCCCGGACGAGGAGATCACCCGCGACTTCGTGCTCGGCAAGGCCTCCGGCGAGACTGTGCCCGATCTCGTGCTCTGCGTGGCCGATTCGACCAATCTGCGGCTGACCATCCGACTGCTGCTCGAGCTCAAGCGCACGGGACGGCCGATGGTCCTCGTGCTCAACATGTTCGACATCGCCGCCCGCCGCGGCATCACCGTCGACGTCGAGCGGCTCGCCAAGGAGCTCGGCCTGCCCGTGGTCACCTCGATCGCGGTGCGCAAGGGCGGCACCGCCGACCTCTTGAGACTGACCGACGAGATCTCGGCAAGACTCGCCGCCGAGGCGGAGGCGAACAGCTGGCGCGCGCTCAGCGTCTCCGAATTGCGCGCGACCCAGCGCGAGGCCGACCGCATCATCGCCGACTGCGTCAGCCTGCCCGCCAGACCCGACACCTGGACCGCGCGGATCGACGCGGTCGTGCTGCATCCCGTCGGCGGCCTCATCGTGCTGACGCTGATCCTGTTCGTGATGTTCCAGGCGGTGTTCGCCTGGGCGCAACCGGCAATGGACCTGCTCAAGTCCGGCTTCGACGCGCTCGGGGAGCTCGTGCAGGCCACCCTGCCTGACGGCCTGTTGCAGAGCTTCCTGCAGAACGGCGTGATCTCGGGCGTCGGCAGCGTCATTGTGTTCCTGCCGCAGATCATCCTCATCTTCCTGTTCATCCTGCTCCTGGAAGATTTCGGCTACATGGCGCGCGCCGCGTTCCTGATGGACCGCATCATGGGCGGCGCGGGGCTGCACGGCCGCGCCTTCATTCCGCTGCTGTCGAGCTTTGCCTGCGCCATTCCCGGCATCATGGCGACGCGCGTCATCGACAACAAGCGCGACCGGCTGACCACGATCCTGATCGCGCCGCTGATGACCTGCTCGGCGCGCATTCCGGTCTACACGCTGATCATCTCCGCCTTCATCCCCGCGAAGGACGTCTGGGGCTTCATCAACTTGCAGGGCCTCGTGATGTTCGGCCTCTACGCCGCCGGCATCGCCAGTGCGCTTGCCGTCTCGTTCCTGATCAAGTTCTTCATGCTGCGCGACTATGCGCCGGCGCCGTTCATGCTGGAGCTGCCGGACTACAAGATGCCCAGGCTGAAATCGATCGTGATCGGCATCTACACCCGCGCCAAGATGTTCCTGGTGCGCGCCGGCACCACGATCTTCTCGATGATGGTGCTGATCTGGTTCCTGGCCTCATTCCCGCAGCCGCCGGCGGGCGCCACCGAGCCGGCCATCGACTTCAGCCTGGCCGCGATCATCGGCAAGGCGCTCGAGCCGCTGCTCGCTCCCGTCGGCTTCAACTGGCAGATCGCGGTCGCGCTGATCC
>NZ_JALBHA010000759.1:0-2141 GCF_023006445.1 Bradyrhizobium sp. SHOUNA76 | reverse complement strand
GAACTCGTCGCCGCCGGTGCGGGCGAGCATGTCGCCGGGCCGCAGGCGCGTCTGCGCCATCAGGGTGAAGTGCTTCAGGCAGGCATCGCCGGCGGCATGGCCGTGGGTGTCGTTGATGGTCTTGAAGCCGTCGAGATCGATCACCAGCAGCGAGAACGGCGCACCGTTGCGCTCGGAGCGGGCGCATTCCTCGGTCAGGCGCTGCAGCAGATGCCGCCGGTTGGCGACGCCGGTGAGATCGTCGAGCAGCGCAAGGTCGGCAACCTCGCCCCGCAGGCGGTCCATCGCCATCAGCAGAAAGCCGAAATTGAGCGTCATCGACAGAAACAGCAGCCCCAGCACCATGACGGCATGGGCCTGGCCGCCGGCCCGTGCCGAGAGATCGTGGCCGAGCAGATTGCCCACGGTGCGGGCGACCAGGATCGCGAGGATGGTGAGAATGACGATGCTGGACAGTCGCGCGCCCGGGCTGACGCGGCCCTCCGGCGGCGACAGCAGCAGACGCAGCGCCAGCGCCAGCGGCAAGGCCTGACCGAGCGTGTAGCTGAGCATGCGCAGCTGCATGTGATCGAAACCGACCATGAAGACCAAGACGCCGGCAAGGCTCAAGCCTCCCGTCGCCGTCATGAGGCGCCACGAGACCGGCCGGTCATAGAAGCGCTGAATGCCCATGGCGGCGAGGCAGCTCGCGGCGATCACACCGGCGGCGCCGAGCAGAAGCGGCAAGGGAGACGCGACGAACAGGCGGACCAGCGCCGTCATCGCCCCGATCGCGCCGACAAAGGACGAGGCCATCCAGAACCGCGCGGCGGCGAATTTCGGATAGGACCGCGTCACGTAGGCCCAGATCACGCCGAGCGCCAGGAAGTTGACGACGAAGACGGTCCACAATGTCGGTACGTTCAGCATGACGCGTGCGGCACGCGCAGCGTCGCGCTCCCCGTCCCTGGCAGCCGTCCGTCCATGACCCATCCCCGTTTTCTTGCGGAGAAGATGCGGCCGGTGCGCTTAACGGAGTCTCACCGCGATCTGCCAAAACGCGCCTTTGGTTTTGGATTCATGAACGGCGAAGGTCGGTTGTCGGATCGTTAGGGATGTCGGCGGCGACGGCGCTTCGATGCCGCGATGCGGATTCGCGCACCAAAATCACCCGAAAATGCATCTGAGCTGTGGATAAGCCGATGACACCGATGTGACAGCGCGGGGCAGAGACCTGCGAATCTGCTGAGTTTGTCGTCGAGGATGTTGCGAGGCTGGCCCTCCGCCGAGCATCCCTCGTGTCGCGTTCCACCATTAACCCTTAAGAGGATCCTATGGCTAAGAAAGCGAAGAAGGCGGCGAAGAAGAAGGCGAAGAAGGCCAAGAAGGCGAAGAAGAAGTAACGAGGCTTCTTTTTCTTTGCCCGGGTGGAGCCTCGCTCCGCCCGGGCGTCGGGAAGGATCGAACGAGTTTGAAGATGGCGGGCGCGAGGCCCGCTTTTTTATTGGGCGGCGTTGAAGACGTCTCTTGCAGCGTCATGGCCGGGCTTGACCCGGCCATCCACGTCTCGCACGCGGCACGAAGAACGTGGATGCCCGGGACAAGCCCGGCCATGACGATTTTCGAGAGGTGAAGGGAGATTACCTTTCCGCGAAAGCCAGCTTGGCGCCGAGCGCAGCGAACCCCGCGGCAAAGCTCCGGCGCAGCCAGGCCATGACGCCGGGACGGGAGATGACGCGCTCGCGCACGGATGCGGCGCAGAGGCCGTAGACGACGAACACCGCAAACGTCATCGCCATGAAGGCGCCGCTCAATTCCATCATGCGTGCCAGCACATGAGCCTCGTCCGCGGCGATGAACTGCGGCAGGAAGGCGAGAAAGAAGATCGACAGCTTTGGATTGAGGATGTTGATCAGGAAGCCGGTGACGATGACGCGACCGCTCGAACGCTCGCGGATCTCGCCGCCAACCGCCAGCGTCCCGGTCTCGCGCAGCGCCTGCCAGGACATGTAGAGCAGATAGGCGACGCCGCACCATTTCAACGCGGCGAAGGCGAGTGCGCTGGTGTGGAGCACCGCGGCAAGGCCGAGCATCGCAGCACACATGTGCGGCACGATCCCGAGCGTGCAGCCGAACGCCGCGGCGACGCTGGCGCGAGAGCC
>NZ_JALBHA010000758.1:0-2149 GCF_023006445.1 Bradyrhizobium sp. SHOUNA76 | reverse complement strand
CCCGGCCCCGCGGCGAGCATCATCAGGCCCATGATCGAGGTGCCGCCGACGGTCTCGCCGCCGCGCGTCACCCACACCTGCGCGTCGAAGCGCTCGACCGCCTGGACGAATTTCGCCGAGGCGCGCGCATGCAGGCCGCGCTTGTTGATGATCAGGAGGTCCTTGGAGATCGCGCCCGCGGGCACGCCTGTCCCCGCTTGTGGCGCCTCCTCGCTCATTTGCCGGCGAGCACGCGGCTGGCGATCGTGACGTATTTGCGGCCTGCTTCCTGAGCCATCGCGATCGCGTCGGGCAACGGACGCTCCTCGCGCACCTTGGCGAGCTTCACCAGCATCGGAAGGTTGATGCCCGCGAGAACCTCGACCTTGGGCCGACTCATGCAGGATATTGCGAGGTTCGACGGTGTGCCGCCGAACATGTCGGTGAGGATCGCAACGCCGTCGCCGGAATCGACGCGGTTAACCGCCTCGATGATGTCGCTTCGACAGAGATCGGAATCATCCTCGGCACCGATCGTGATCGCTTCGATTTGCTTTTGTGGCCCCATGACATGTTCAAGCGCTGCCTTGAATTCGTCGGCAAGGCGCCCGTGGGTCACAAGTACTAGACCAATCATCGGAAAACTCCTCGCGGGCGCTTTTGGTGCACCGCACGAACGCGCCACTTTGACCATCCAGAGCCCCCGCGCAAGAGGGGATGTTGCGTATCTCCCTGAATCTATACGGATGTATGAGGGGAGCTGCGCCGGTCTATTCGGTCGCGATAGTGGGGTTCATATGGTTACCATTTCCCTTCAAACAATCGGCGGAAGGGTTACGGAAGATGAACTCTTGGTAGTGGTCAAGGCCGCGACAACCAGGGGGAGCGGTGAATAGTCGCGGCTAACGGGGATTCGCGGTATTTCGACACCGAAAATGCTTGTTTTCAGGGATTCTGCCGGCGGCAGGCGCTCCGCGTCGGCCGCGTCCAGATCGACCACGAGACCGACGGTCGCATGCTCCACGAAGTCGCAGCGGCGGATCCCCAGGCCCCGGACCTCGATCAGGCCCGCCAGGCGAGGCGCCGGGCGAACTTCAATTTCATCGCCGACTGTCGCCAGATGGACACGGTCGTCCCCGACCAGAACGGCCGTTTCGACCACCCCAGTGCGGCCCGCCATGATCAAATCAAAGGCAAGGCGCGACTTGCCGGAGCCCGAAGGCCCTCGGATCAGCACCGCCCGCTGCCCGACCTTGACCGCGGAGGCATGAATGCTCGGCCCGCCCTTGTTCGAGCTGCCGTCTTTCGATCTGCCTTGGCTCATAGCGCCGGCAGCCTCACGACGAAGCGCGCGCCTGCTACCGTCGGAACGCCCTCGTCATCCGGCGGGCCTGCGCGGTTCTCGGCCCAGATGCGTCCGCCATGCGCGTCGATGATCTGCTTGGAGATCGACAGGCCAAGGCCAGAGTTCTGGCCAAAGCCCTGATGCGGCCGATCGGTGTAGAAGCGCTCGAAGATGCGCTCCAGCGCATCGTCGCGAATGCCGGGGCCGTCGTCGTCGACCACGATCTCGATCTCTCCGCGGACGCGGCGGCAGGTGAGGCGCACCTTGCTGCCGCGCTCCGAGAACGATTGTGCGTTGGAGAGCAGGTTGGAGACCACTTGCCCGAGCCGTGAATCGTGGCCGGTCACGGCGAGCGTGTCGGACGCGCCGCGGCCTTCGAAGCGCGTCTCGACCGCGACGTCGTGGCCGAGCTTGGTTTCATTGGCGACGGACACCAGCGTCGTCAGCAGGCGGCGCAGGTCGACCGGGATCGCGTCCTGGCGCTGCAATTCGGCATCGAGCCGGCTGGCGTCGGAGATGTCGGAGATGAGGCGGTCGAGCCGCTTGACGTCGTGCTCGATCACCTCGAGCAGGCGCGCACGGCTGTTCTCGTTGCGCGCCAGCGGCAGCGTTTCGACCGCCGAGCGCAGCGAGGTCAGCGGGTTCTTCAGTTCATGCGCGACATCGGCGGCGAACATCTCGATCGCCTCGATGCGGCTGTACAGTGCGCTGGTCATGTCGCGCAACGCGCCGGAGAGATGGCCGATCTCGTCGCGGCGGCGGGTGAAATCGGGGATCTCGATGCGGGCCTTGATGCGGCGGCGGACGCGCTCGGCGCTGTCGGCG
>NZ_JALBHA010000757.1:0-2149 GCF_023006445.1 Bradyrhizobium sp. SHOUNA76 | reverse complement strand
GCCTACTTTGCGGAAGCCGCCGGCACCGCCGCGCGCTATCTCGCCAAGCCCGACGGTCCGCGCGTCGGTGCCATGGGCTTCGTCGGCTGGGACACGCATATCGCCGAAGGCGCGGCCTCGGGCCAGCTCTACAATCTGCTCGGGGCGCTCGACGGCGCCTTCGCCGCGATCGAGAGCAACATGGGTGAGGCTTGGCGCGAGACCGTGGTGGCCGTCGTCACCGAGTTCGGTCGCACCGCGCGGATCAACGGCACGCAGGGCACCGATCACGGCACGGGTACGGTCGCCTTCCTGATCGGCGGCGGGCTTGCCGGCGGTCGCGTCATTGCGGACTGGCCCGGGCTGAAGCCGGCGCAGCTGTTCGAGGACCGCGACCTCAGGCCGACCACTGATCTGCGCGCCGTGCTGAAGGGTCTGCTGCGGGATCATTTGCGCCTCGAGGAGAAGGTTCTCGCCGAGACGGTCTTCCCCGGCAGCGCCGACCTCAAACCGATGGGAGGCCTCGTGGCCTAGAGAGCGATGTGCACGCTGACGCAACGCGAGCTCGATTTCCTCGCCAGCTTGAAGACGAGTTGGCGAAAGCTCTATTGGCGCGAATTCGCGCGCATCCTCAGGGAATATGCCGAGTCGGGCGAGGCTCGTGCCGAAATCTGCCGGGCATCGGAGGGAATGTAAGCGAGAGGCTTGAATGAGGCGGCGCCAATTCATTTCGCTCATCGGGGGAGCCGCACTGGCGCCGCTTTCGGCGTTGCCGGTCGGCGCGAACCCGTCCGACGGCTGCGGCGGTCCGCTCGTGCGGGACGACGGCTGGCCGGTCGCCGTCGATGACAACAGTCTCGTCAATCGCGAGGCGCTGTGCCGGATGGCCGATCGCCTCGCCTCGAGCGATGCCAACATCCATGCCGTGCTGGTCGCCCGCAATGGCAAGCTGGTGTTCGAGCACTACTTCAGGGGAGCGAACGAGATACCCGGTCATATTTTCGGCCGCCGCGTGGAGAACGTCGCCTTTGACGCCGATACGCTGCACGACATGAAATCGGTGTCGAAGAGCGTTGCGTCACTCGCAGTCGGGATCGCGATCGACCGGGGGCTGATACGCAGCGTCGACGAACCGATCTTCAGTTTTTTTCCCGAGCTGTCCGGCTTGCGCTCCCCCGAAAAGGACCGCATCCGGCTGGCACACGCGCTCACCATGTCGATGGGGCTGAAGTGGATCGAAGCGACGCCCACAACGGGAGACGATGACAACGACGAGGCGCGCATGCATATGGCATGGGATTCGTGCCGTTATGTTCTCGGTCTTCCAATGACTGCCGCGGCGGGAAAGGAGTTCTTCTATAACACCGGCGCGCTCACGCTGGTGTCGGCCATCATCCGCAAGGCGACCGGACGTCCCCTCGATGAGTTTGCGCGTGAGAATTTGTTCGAGCCTCTGGGGATCACCGGCACGGCGTGGGGGCGGTACAGGGGGGATACCGACGCCGGAGGGGGATTGCGCCTGCGGCCACGCGACATGGCCAAGATCGGCCAGCTCGTCCTTGCGGGCGGCCGCTGGCACGACCGCCAGATCGTTTCCAAGGCATGGATCGACGCCTCGACGGCAGAGAAGATCAAGGCGACTGACGATCAATCCTACGGATATTTATGGTGGCGTGGCCAGGCGCGGCTCAACGACCGGAAGGTGAACTGGATCGGCGCGCTTGGTCGTGGCGGGCAGTCGATCCGCATCGTCCCCGAACTCGATCTCGTCGTCGCGGTGACCGCGGGTTATTATCAGGACTACAGCCCGCAAGCGTTTCGATTGCAGTTCGGCGTATTCCGCGACGCCTTGCGCGCGGTCCCGCCACCGGCCTGAGCTGAGCCGGTCGCCCTCTCTGTGCCGATTCAGGACAGGGACTGTGATGGAATCGTCACAACTGACGCGAAACGGCGGCGGCCCCAGGCCTGCTGTTGTTCCGACAAGGTTCTGCCCTCATTGCGCACCGAAAATCGGGGCCATTCGGAGGGGCGTACCATGTCTCGCATTGCACGTGCCGAAGCTGCCCGGATTTCCTTCGCAACCTCGTGCCGGCTGTTGCTCGCCATCGCCGGCGCCGCCTCGCTTGCTGCCTGCGCGCAATCGCCGGTCGGCCGCCAGAAGGCCGATCTC
>NZ_JALBHA010000756.1:0-2151 GCF_023006445.1 Bradyrhizobium sp. SHOUNA76 | reverse complement strand
AGGGCTGGCCCTGCGCGCCGCGGCCGATCATCACGGCATCGGCGCCGGAGGCCTCGAGGGCGGCGAGCGCCTTCTCGTAGGAGGTGATGTCCCCGTTGACGACGAGCGGAATGGCGATGGCCTCGCGCACGGCGCGGATCGCATCCCAATCGGCCTCACCCTTGTAGAACTGGCTGCGGGTGCGGCCATGCACCGTGACGAGCTTGATTCCGGAGGCTTCCGCGCGCTTCGCCAGCTCCGGCGCGTTGCGCGTGCGATCGTCCCAGCCGAGCCGCATCTTCAGCGTCACCGGAACCTTCACCGCCGCGATGGTCGCATCGATCAGGCTGACGGCATGGTCGAGGTCACGCATCAAGGCCGAGCCGGACTGGCCGCCGGTGACGTGGCGGGCCGGGCAGCCCATATTGATGTCGATGATATCGGCGCCTTCGGCTTCGGCGATCCGGGCGCCCTCTGCCATCCAATGCGTCTCGCAGCCGGCGAGCTGGACCACGTGCGGGCCGATCCCGGTGGCTTCGCAACGCAACCGGGACATCCGGTGGCCGTTGGCGAGCTCGTCGCTGGCGGTCATTTCGGACACGACGAGACCGGCCCCAAGCTCGGCGGCCAGCTTGCGGACGGGCGAGTCCGTCACCCCCGACATCGGCGCCAGGAAGACCGGAACGGCGACACCAATATCGCCTATTTTCAACGGCTTAGAGCCGGATACTGCCGAACCGGTCACAGGGGTCTCGTCGACTGGGCAGCGCCTCATCGCGCGTGCCATGACCTATCTTGCGCACAATTCTTGTGCAGTCAAGCGTCATGCCTACAGTTTAGACAATTCTGCAAATCTTTCAAGTGCAGTGCAGCAAAATGCTGTTTCCAACAATCCGGGGAAACCCCCTTTTTTTGCGGGCCTGCCGTGCTAGAGGCATTCGGCAATCACCCCACTCCCCGACTCTTCCATCACCAACTGAGTATTCGACTCCTATGGCGAAATCACAGCGCACCGCGGTCGTCCTCGTCGCAGCCGGGCGCGGGCTGCGAGCAGGCGCCGGCGGACCGAAGCAATATCGCGAGATCGGCGGCGTGCCCGTGATCTACCGCGCCATGGAAGCCTTCAGCCGCCACGCCGACGTGTTTGCGGTGCAGCCGGTGGTGAACCCCGACGACGGCGCCATATTCACGGCAGCGGTCGCAGGCCTCAGCCATGAGCCGCCGACGAATGGCGGCGCGACCCGGCAGGCCTCGGTGCTCGCCGGCTTGGAAGCGCTCGCCAAGCACAAGCCCGACATCGTCCTGATCCACGATGCGGCGCGGCCCTTCGTCTCGGACGGCGTGATCTCGCGCGCGATCGAGGCGGCCAGCCGCACTGGCGCGGCGATCCCCGTCATTCCCGTCACCGACACCATCAAGGTCACCGGCGCGGGCGGCGATGTCGAGGACACGCCGGACCGCGCGCGCCTCAGAATCGCGCAGACGCCGCAATCCTTTCGTTTCGACGTCATCCTCGAGGCGCATCGTCGCGCCGCAAAGGACGGTCGCAGCGATTTCACCGACGATGCCGCGATTGCCGAATGGGCGGGATTGACGGTTGCAACCTTTGAAGGCGATGTTGCCAACATGAAGCTCACCACTCCCGAGGATTTCGTGCGCGAGGAAGCGCGCCTGGCTGCCCAGCTCGGCGATATCAGGACCGGCACCGGCTACGACGTGCACGCCTTCGGCGAAGGTGACCATCTCATGCTCTGCGGCGTGCGGGTCCCGCACAGCAAGGGTTTCCTCGCCCACTCCGACGGCGATGTCGGCCTGCATGCGCTGGTCGACGCCATCCTCGGCGCGCTCGCCGACGGCGACATCGGCTCGCACTTTCCGCCGAGCGATGCGAAGTGGAAGGGCGCCTCCTCCGACCAGTTCCTGAAATACGCCATCGAGCGCGTCACGGCGCGCGGCGGCCGCATTGCCAATCTCGAGGTCACCATGATCTGCGAGCGGCCGAAGATCGGCCCCTTGCGCGACACCATGCGCGCACGCATCGCCGAGATTTCCGGCGTCGACATCTCCCGCGTCGCGGTGAAGGCGACCACCAGCGAGCGGCTCGGCTTCACGGGCCGCGAGGAAGGCATCGCGGCCACCGCGAGCGCCACCATCCGCCTGCCCTGGAGCGTG
>NZ_JALBHA010000755.1:0-2160 GCF_023006445.1 Bradyrhizobium sp. SHOUNA76 | reverse complement strand
AATCCCAAGCACCTGCACGGCCTGACCGACGTGCTCGCGCGCGGCGCCAAAATGGCGAGGCGGCAGCAGGGCACGGGCGCGCAGATGCTGCTCGACGTGCTGTTGAAGCGCGCGGGCGCCTCGACGCGTGATTTGCGGCGGGCCGAGGTGCCGTGCCTGACGGGTCCGGACCTTGCCGAACTGGTCCGCGCCGGCCAGGCCGATTGCGGCATTGCGACCCGCGCCACCGCGCGCTCGGCCGGTTTGGATTTCGTGCCGCTGGTCTGGGAGAACTTTGACCTCGCGATGCGGCAGCGCAGCTATTTCCGCCCCGCCATGCAGGCCCTGCTCCGCTTCCTGGACGAACGGCGGCTGCGGCAGCGCGCCGAGGAGCTGACCGGCTATGATCCCTCATCCGCAGGACAGATCCGCTTCGCAGCCTGACATTGACGCCCGCCCCAAAATAGTTGCAAAAGAAACCAATTCAGCCGGGCCGTACCCGGCAAAAAGCAACACCGGCCAACGCGCCGGATCAGGGAGGACAAGCGTGAATCCAACCAGATTTGGACTACCGGTCGCGGCCGCCTTGACGGCGGCTCTGATGTCAGGCGCCGCAATGGCGCAGGTGTCCGACGATGTCGTCAAGATCGGCGTGCTCACCGACATGAACGGCCCGGCCTCCGCGCCGACCGGCCAGGGCTCGGTGACGGCGGCGCAGATGGCGATCGACGATTTCGGCGGCACCGTGCTCGGCAAGCCGATCAGCATCGTGATAGGCGACCATCAGCTCAAGGCCGACATCGGCGGCACCATCGCGCGGCGGTGGTACGACGTCGACCAGGTCGATCTGATCGTCGACGTGCCGGTCTCGGCGGTCGGGCTTGCGGTGCAGAACGTCGCCAACGAGAAGAAGCGGCTGTTCATCACCCACTCGACCGGCACCGCCGATTTCCACGGCAAGTTCTGCTCGCCCTATGCGATCCAGTGGGTGTTCGACACCCGCGCGCTCGCGGTCGGCACCGCGGATGCGGTGGTCAAGCGCGGCGGCGACAGCTGGTTCTTCATCACCGACGACTACGCCTTCGGCCATTCGCTGGAGCGCGACGCCTCCGCGGTCGTCACCGCCAATGGCGGCAAGGTGCTGGGCTCGGTGCGGCCGCCGCTGGCAACACCGGACCTCTCTTCCTTCGTGCTGCAGGCGCAGGCGTCCAAGGCCAAGATCATCGGCATTGCCGCCGGTCCCCCCAACAACATGAACGAGATCAAGACCGGCTCGGAGTTCGGCGTGTTCAAGGGCGGCCAGCAGATGGCGGCGCTGCTGGCGCTGATCACCGACATCCACGGCCTCGGCCTGCAGGCGGCGCAAGGCCTGCTCCTGACGACGTCGTTCTATTGGGACATGGACGACAAGACCCGCGAATGGTCGAAGCGCTATTTCGCCAAGATGAACAAGATGCCGTCGATGTGGCAGGCCGGCGTCTATTCGAGCGTGATGCACTATCTCAACGCCATCAAGGAAAGCGGCACCGACGACCCGCTCAAGGTCGCCGCCAAGATGCGCGAGAAGCCGATCGAGGATTTCTTCGCTCGCAACGGCAAATTGCGCGAGGACAATCTGATGGTGCACGATCTCTGGCTGGTGCAGGTGAAGACACCGGAGGAGAGCAAATATCCGTGGGACTATTACAAGATCCTCACGACGATCTCCGGCGACAAGGCGTTCGGTCCGCCGGACCAGGCGTGTGCGCTGGTGAAGAAGTGACGATCGCTTAAGGCGACCGTCACCTCACCACGCCGATCTCGCGAAAATACTTCATCACGCCGGGATGGATCAGCTCCGGCCTCGGCGCGGCCGCGACCGTATTCGCGGCTGTGGTCTCGCAGGCCTGGGCGAGCTTCTTGCAAAACGTCGCCTCGTTGCCGTGCAGCGTCTTCGCGAGGCGATAGGCGACATCATCCGGCAAATCCTCGCGCGTCAGCACGAAGCTCCAGGAGCCGAGCGAGGCGATCGGTGCAGTCTGCGTCGGATAGCTGTTGGCCGGCACGGTCAGCGGCTTCAGGAATGCATGCTTGGCGCGGATGCGCGCGATCTCCTCCGCGCTCGGCGCGATGAAGCGCGCGCCTGAGGCGCTCGATGCGACCGCGGCGAAACCGGGCCAGCCGATGCCGGCGCCCCAAAGC
>NZ_JALBHA010000754.1:0-2162 GCF_023006445.1 Bradyrhizobium sp. SHOUNA76 | reverse complement strand
CCCGCGCGCCTCGCCGCCATCGCCGCGGCCGCGAAGGGGGCAGGGCGGCTCGATGCCGCCGAGCGCCTGGCCGATCTGGTGGTCAAGGTCGCGGGAATCTGAGCCTAAACGGACCGATTTTCGTATTTTTGCCGTCATGGCCGGGCTTGTCCCGGCCATCCACGTCTTGCATGAAGTACCATGGGATTCGTGGATGCCCGGGACGCCTTGCGCAAACACGCGCTTCGCGCTTATGCCCGGGCATGACGACGGAACGACGGGATAGAGCATGAGACTGCCGCGCGAGATCGGACCCATCCACTTCGTCGGGATCGGCGGGATCGGCATGAGCGGCATCGCCGAGGTGCTGGTCAATCTCGGCTATGCCGTGCAGGGCTCGGATGCCTCCGACAATTACAATCTCGACCGTCTGCGCAAGAAGGGCGCGAAGGTGTCGGTCGGCCACAAGGCCGAGAACGTCGACGGGGCCGAGGTCGTTGTCGTCTCCACCGCGATCAAGCGCGACAATCCGGAACTGATGGCGGCACGCGAGCGTCGCATTCCCGTGGTGCGCCGCGCCGAGATGCTGGCCGAGCTGATGCGGCTGAAGAGCTGCGTCGCGATTGCCGGCACCCACGGCAAAACCACGACGACCACGATGGTCGCAACGCTGCTCGATGCCGGCGGGCTCGATCCCACCGTGATCAACGGCGGCATCATCAACGCCTATGGCTCCAACGCGCGGCTCGGCGCCGGCGAGTGGATGGTGGTCGAGGCCGACGAGAGCGACGGCACGTTTTTGAAACTGCCGACCGATGTCGCGATCGTCACCAATGTCGACCCCGAGCATCTCGACCACTTCAAGACGTTCGACGCCGTACAGGACGCATTCCGGCATTTCGTCGAGAACCTGCCGTTCTACGGTTTTGCCGTGATGTGCATCGATCATCCCGTGGTGCAGACCCTCGTCGGCAAGATCGAGGATCGCCGCATCATCACCTATGGCCAAAATCCACAGGCCGACGTGCGGTTGCTTGACCTGGCGCCGATGGGTGGTGGCTCGAAGTTCAAGGTTGCGTTTCACGATCGCAAGACAGGCGCCGTGCATGAGATTGCCGATCTGATGCTGCCGATGCCGGGCCGCCACAACGCCTCCAACGCGACGGCCGCGATTGCGGTCGCGCGCGAGCTCGGCGTTTCCGACGACGACATTCGCAAGGCGATCGCCGGCTTCGGCGGCGTCAAGCGCCGCTTCACCAAGACCGGCGAATGGAACGGCGTCACCGTGATCGACGATTACGGCCACCATCCCGTCGAGATCGCGGCGGTGCTGAAGGCAGCGCGCGAATCCACCAACGGCAAGATCATCGCCGTGGTGCAGCCGCATCGCTACACCCGCCTGCAATCGCTGTTTGATGAATTCTGCACCTGCTTCAACGATGCCGATGCGGTTGTCGTCGCTGATGTCTATGCCGCCGGCGAAGCGCCGATCGACGGCATCGACCGCGACCATTTCGTCACGGGCTTGCGCGCCCATGGCCACCGCGAGGTGATCCCGCTGCCGGGAGCGTCGGAGCTCCCGGGCATTGTCAAGGGGCTGGCGAAATCCGGCGATCTCGTCGTGTGCCTGGGGGCAGGCAACATCACGCAATGGGCGTATGCGTTGCCGGACCAATTGAAGGCGCTGGGGTAAGAGTGGCGATGCTTCACTCACTGCTTGCTGCACGGCACGCTGCGCTCCCTCCCCCCTTGTGGGGAAGGGCGGGGGAAAGGGGTGGCCACAAACTCCGATCTCGCTCGGGGCTACCCCCCTCCCTGCCCCTCCCCCACAAGGGGGGAGGGAACGGAGAGAGCGTGCTCTCCTCACTTGAGGGTGAGGCATGAGCTTCCTCGACATCACTCCCACGATCAAAGCCGCGATGCCGGACCTGCGCGGCCGGCTGCTGGCCAACCAGTCGCTGGCCGAGCTCACCTGGTTTCGCGTCGGCGGTCCGGCGCAGGTGCTGTTCACGCCGGCGGATGAGGACGATCTCGCTTATTTCCTCGCGCGTCTCCCTTCCGACATCCCGGTCTGTGTCGTCGGCGTCGGCTCCAACCTGATCGTGCGCGACGGCGGCATCGCGGGCGTGGTGATCCGGCTCGCGCCGCGCGCCTTTGGCGAGGCGAGGGCGAGCGGCGATGTC
>NZ_JALBHA010000753.1:0-2164 GCF_023006445.1 Bradyrhizobium sp. SHOUNA76 | reverse complement strand
ATCGTTGCGATCAACAAGGACGAGGACGCGCCGATCTTCCAGGTCGCCGATTACGGCCTGGTCGCCGACCTCTACCAGGCGGTTCCGGAGCTGACGGCCGAACTCGGCAAGCTCGGCAAGTAAAACGAGCCAAAAACACCGGCCGGAGCTATAAACTCCGGCCGGTGTTTCATTTCTGAGGCGTTTTCTTTGGCGTGGGCACGCCTTCGAAGCGATCCAATCTAGGTTTCGAGCCAAGGTTCTGATTAAATCGGACCTCCCGGCTCGGGGGGTAGGCAGGCGCGACATGCGCGCCGTTCCGGTGGATGACAAGATGGCGGCAGTGATCAAGAAGGTCGGCGTGATCGGCGCGGGTCAGATGGGCAGTGGCATCGCGCACGTTGCGGCGCTGGCCGGCTTCGACGTGGTGCTCAACGACGTCTCGGCCGACCGCCTCAAGTCGGGGATGGCCACCATCAACGGCAATCTGGCGCGACAGGTCTCCAAGAAGGCCGTCTCCGAGGACGACAAGGCCAAGGCGATGGCGCGCATCACGCCCGCCGAAAAGCTCGACGATCTCGCCGATTGCGACCTCGTGATCGAGACCGCGGTCGAGAAGGAGGAGGTCAAGCGCAAGATCTTCCACGAGCTCTGCGCGGTGTTGAAGCCGGAGGCGATCGTCGCCTCCGATACGTCCTCGATCTCGATCACGCGGCTCGCCGCCGCGACCGACCGCCCCGAGCGCTTCATCGGCATTCACTTCATGAATCCCGTGCCGCTGATGGAGCTGGTGGAGCTGATTCGGGGCATCGCCACCGACGATTCGACCTTCGAGGCGTCCAAGGAGTTCGTCGCCAAGCTCGGCAAGCAGGTCGCGGTCTCCGAGGATTTCCCGGCCTTCATCGTCAACCGCATCCTGCTGCCGATGATCAACGAGGCGATCTACACGCTGTATGAAGGCGTCGGCAATGTCGAGGCGATCGACGCGGCGATGAAGCTCGGGGCGCACCATCCGATGGGCCCGCTCGAGCTTGCCGATTTCATCGGTCTCGATACCTGCCTCTCCATCATGCAGGTGCTGCACGAGGGTTTGGCCGACTCCAAGTACCGCCCGTGCCCGCTGCTGGTGAAATACGTCGAGGCCGGCTGGCTCGGCCGCAAGACCCAGCGCGGTTTCTACGACTACCGCGGCGCCAAGCCGGTTCCGACAAGGTAAGGCGGCGGTGCCGTAGCGCCGTAGGGTGGGCAAAGCGAAGCGTGCCCACGCATTTTTTTTCGACCATGGTGAGATGGTGGGCACGGCGCAAGTGCGCCTTTTCCCACCCTACGGCACCATTGCCCTCGGCTGGCACCCCGCCTGTGACATTTCATGTCCCGTTAACCTCTCGCGCCTAGGTTACGGCCGGTACGAGGGTTCGCGTAATGGACATGATGGCAATGGTCAGCACCATGCTGGCCGCTCAGCAAGGCGCGCTGCAGTCGAATATCGCGGCGACGCTGACCAAGCAGAACGCCGATATGGAGAAATCCACCGTCCTGACGCTGATGGGCGCCGGTCAGCCCTCGCTGGCCAATGTCGGTGCCGGCGTCGGCGACAATCTCAACGTCACCGCCTGACCCATCCTTAGAGCGACGCTGCGGCCTTGCCGGTCGCCGCCCGGATCAGCTTGAGCGCGTCCTCGCTCGCCCATTCCGCCGGTCCCGCGATCGTCGCAATCTCGCAGCCTTGCGGATCGATGAGCACCGAGGTCGGCATGCCCAGAGCTCGGCCTATGGCCTTAAGATCCTGAAACACCTTGGCTTTCTGGTCGCTGAAATAGCTCAGCCTGCCAAGATTGGCCTCTTTCAGGAAGTTTTTCGGCTTCTCGGGGTCGCGAGTGTCGATATTAATCGCCACCACCTCGAAATTCGGGCCCGACAGCTTGCCCTGGAGCTCGTCCAGCGCCGGCATTTCCTTCCGGCATGGCACGCACCAGGTCGCCCACAGGTTCACCAGCAGCGTCTTGCCGCGGAAATCTGACAGTTTCTTCGGCTTGCCGTCGGCATCCTCGAAGGCGAGGTCGGGCAGCTTGAGGGGGGCGCTCGCCATGGTCAGCGCCGCAAGTTCGCCATGGGCGAGCGGGGCGATCTTTTGCGCCGTGGCCACCGCCGGCTTGCAGGTCGGATCGCCGCCAGGCGCGCGGCT
>NZ_JALBHA010000752.1:0-2166 GCF_023006445.1 Bradyrhizobium sp. SHOUNA76 | reverse complement strand
CTCAAGGGCGCCGAGCGGCCGGTCCAGGACGAGCGCGCGCGTGCCGAGGTCCTCGCCGCGCTCGAGGCCGTCGATCTCGTCGTCATCTTCGAGGAGGACACGCCGATCGACTTGATCACCCGGATCAAGCCTGGCGTGCTGGTGAAGGGCGGCGACTACACCCGCGAGCAGGTGGTCGGCTACGAGGTCGTCGAGGAAGCCGGCGGAATGGTCGTGCTGGTCGACATCCTCCAGGGCTTCAGCACGACGGCGCTCGTGCATCGCGCACGGGGAGGCGACAAGTGACCGCGCTCGCACGCGAGACGACCGGCGAAATGTTGCTTCGCCGTCTGCGCAGTCCGGCCGCCTGGCGCGAGACCGTCGATATATTCGCGGTCCTGACCGCGGCATCGCTACCCTGGTCGACCTCGCTCACGGGAATCTTCAATGCGCTGATGCTGCTCTGCATGGTGCCGTTCCTCGACGTCCGCGCGTTCCTGCAATCGCTGAAGCGTCCGATTTGCATTGCGCCGATCGCGCTGGTCCTGCTCGCGCTGGTGGGGACACTCTGGTCGGACGCGACCTGGGGCGCGCGCTTCTACGCGGTCAATCCCACCATGAAGCTGCTCGTGCTGCCGGTCCTGCTCTATCATTTCGAGCGATCGCAGCGCGGCCACTGGATATTCATCGCCTTCCTGGTGTCCTGCGCCTTGATGTCGGTGATGTCCTGGCTGGTCGCCTTCTACCCGAACCTAGCGCTCAAGACCGATCCGCCCGAACGCGGCATCTTCGTCAAGAACTACATCAACCAGAGTCAGGAATTCGCGCTTTGCGCCGTTGCGCTCGCCTATCCGATCGTGACGCTGCTGCGCGAGAAGCGATATTGGTTCGCCGGGCTGCTCACGGCGCTGGCGCTGAGCTTCTTCGTCAATATGACCTTCGTGGTGGTGTCACGCACCGCGCTCGTCACCGTTCCGATCATGTTCGGTGTGTTCGCGCTGCTTCACCTCAAATGGCGCAGCATTGCGCTCATCTCTGCCGCTTTGCTCGTCGGCGCCGTTCTCGCCTGGCAGGCCTCGCCGCATTTGCGCCACACCGCCGAGAGGTTTTCCGACGACTACACGCGCTATGTCGAGAGGGGCGAGCCGACCTCGCTCGGCCTGCGGCTCGAGTTCTGGCGGAAGTCGCTCGGCTTCTTCGCAGAGGCGCCGATCATAGGGCATGGCACCGGCTCGACGCGCGGATTGTTCGAACGCGTCGCGACGCCCAGCGGTCTGTACCAGGCTTCTGCCGAGGTGATAGGCAACCCGCATAACCAGACCCTCAACGTTGCCGTGCAGTGGGGCGTGATCGGCATCGCGGTTCTCTACGCGATCTGGATCCTGCATCTGCTGCTGTTCCGCGGCGACGGGCTTGTCAACTGGATCGGGCTTCTGGTGGTGGTGCAGAACGTCTTCACCTCGCTGTTCAACTCCCATCTGTTCGACTTCCACGAGGGCTGGATGTACGTCATCGGCGTCGGCGTCGCCGGCGGCATGGTGATCCGGGCACAACAGCGCGAGGCGAAGATGGGGGAAGCCGGTTCCTGAGCGGCCGCGCGGCTGGCAAGTCTGGTCCAGATGGGCTATCAGCGCGGTCAGGTTGCATTTAACTGGGTTTTCATCGGTCGGCGGATGACGCGTCTTTCGCATCTCACCTTGCGCAATTTCCTGATCGCGCTCCACGACCTGCTGGCGACCGCGGCAGCGCTTTTTGCCGCCTTTTATCTGCGATTCGAGGGTGGTGACGGCTTCTTCGACCGCTTGCCGTTGCTGTTCCAGATCCTGCCCTACTTCCTCGCCTTCAGCGTGGTCGTGTTCTTCATCTTCAATCTGACCACGACGAAATGGCGCTTCATCTCGCTGCCTGACGCGCTGAACATCATCCGCGTCGCGACCGTGCTGACGGTCGCCCTGCTCGTGCTCGACTACATCTTCGTCGCCCCCAACGTCCGCGGCGCCTTCTTCCTCGGCAAGGTGACGATCGTCCTCTACTGGTTCCTCGAGATATCCTTCCTCAGCGCGCTGCGCATGGCCTACCGCTACTTCCGCTATACGCGGGTGCGGCGTCACGCCAGAGGCGGGGAGGCCGCGCCGACGCTGTTGATCGGCCGCGCCGCGGATGCCGAGGTGCTCCTGCGCGGCATCG
>NZ_JALBHA010000751.1:0-2172 GCF_023006445.1 Bradyrhizobium sp. SHOUNA76 | reverse complement strand
GCCGGCGCCGACCACCACCACCGTCGAACGCCCCGGCGACGGCGCGCTGCGCCCAAGCGAGGCGAGATGATCTTCGAGGCGGAGCGCCGCAGCATAGGTATCGACGTCGAAGGCATGCCCGGCAAGTCCGGGAATGGCGGGACGCATCACCTCGCTGCCGAGCGCCAGCACGAGGCGGTCATAATCCAGCGTCTCTGCGCCGCCGCTCGTGACCAGCGAGAGTTCGCGCCGTGCCGGATCGATGGCCTGGACCTCGCCGATACCATGGCCGACACCGATCGGATCGAGCAGTTGCGGCAGCGGCAGCGCGACCTCGTCGAGATCGGCTTCGTAGTTGCGCACGCGGATGTTGTGATAGGGATTGCGGTCGACGAGACGGATTTCGATGTCATCGTTCGCGCCGATCTCCTCGCGCTTGCGCGCAGCGCCGATGGCCGCCCACAGGCCTGCAAAGCCGGCGCCGAGCACGACGATACGGGCCATGTCCGCCTACTATACTTTCCAAAGCAATCCTGCGGTCTGGCCGCGCGGGCAATATAGCTCAACAGCCCGCATCGACCAACTGCGCCAGCGCCGCGCCGCTGCACGAAGTCGCGAGCTCACGCCTCGCGCAGTTCCGACGGCGTCGCGCCGAAGCGCTTGCGGAAGGCGCGGTTGAAATAGGACAAATCGGCAAAGCCCGAGGAATGCGCGATGTCGCTGATCTTGCGCGTCCTGGCGCGGGGATCGCCGAGCAGCTTGCGGGCCTGCAGCAGGCGCTGCTCCAGCACGAATTCGGTGAAGGTCGTGCCGGCCTGCTCGAACAGGCGCTGCGCCTGGCGCGGACTTAAGCCCGAGCGCGTCGCGACCTCGGACAGGCAGAGATCGTTGCGGCCGAGCGCGGCCATCACGTCGGCACGCATGAGGTCGAGGCGCGCCGCCGCATGTCCGCGTCCGCGTGCCAGACTTGCATGCTCGGCATCGGTGCCGAGCATGAGGCCGACGAGATCGACCATATGCTGCGCGGTCAGGCGCTGGCCCACCGCGTCGAGATGCGGCGCGTGGTTGGCGGCGAGCGCATGGTAGCGGAAGACGGTCTCGGCGACCGCGCCGTCCGAGAGCACTTGCGACAGCTTGTCCTCGGCGCGCGGATTGATGTCGAGCAGCGCCCGGCGCGGCATGCGGATGCTGGTGAAGCGGTCTTCGTCGGTGTGGCCGACGCTGCCCGTGATGCTCATGTCGACGAGCACCATTTGGGCGGGCGCAAGCTCGACGGTATGGCCGTTCTGCCCGACGCGGACGAGGCCCGCATGTGCGGCGATCAGGACGAGGTCGTCGCTGCCGTCGGCAAGGTGGCTCTGGGTGCGGGAATATTGCGCGGAGGCCCCTTCCGGAATGGCGAGCGCGATGTTGTCGACCACGCTGATCTGGAGCCGGCAATCGATGCTGTCGCCATGGCTCGGCCCGATATCGAGGCCGCAGGAGCCGAAGGCCCGCTCGCGCCATTGCTCGAACGCCGGGCCATGCGGCAGTCCGGTGTATTGGTGAACGAAGATGCCCGGCGCTTTCGCTGCATCCATTTGATTTTTCTCGACCTCTTCCGGCGGCGCGATCAGCGGCGCGACTTCAAATTCCGGGGATTTGACGCCGCGAAAGGCCGGGAGGTTCAAATTGGGAGCGGATTCGGCCGGACTTGTCGGCATGCGACGGCGGGATGGACCGTGGCGACAAAGTCGTAGGCCGCATGAGCGAAGCGACATGCGGGAACAGACGTCCCGGATATCGCTTCGCTCAACCGGGCTACGACGCCTATTTCTTCGCCGGCGCCTGCGGCTGGGACTGCGGCACGGTCTCGATCAGCCTGCCGGAAAACACCGGGGACGAGGTCGGCTGGCCGCTTGGCGAGCCGCCGGCCTGCTCGACGGTGATGGCGTAGGTCGCGCCGTTGACGACCTCGGCATCATAGGAGGCCAGCAGCGGCCGCGCGGTGAAATCGCCGGCGTTGATCACGCCGAGCGAGCGCGGGCGCGGCAGCTTGTCGGAGATCAGCCAGAGCTCGAAACTCTTGCCGGGCTCCGGCGTCGCGCCGACCTTGCGCACCGTGAAATTCCGCGTCGCGCCGTCGATGGTGAGGATGAAGGCGGGGCCGCCACCCTGGCCCTGCAACAGCGCGACATATTGCGCCGAAGCGGC
>NZ_JALBHA010000750.1:0-2174 GCF_023006445.1 Bradyrhizobium sp. SHOUNA76 | reverse complement strand
GCGGATGAGGGCGCCTCCTGCACCGGAGCCGCAGGCGCCGCCTGCGGCGTTGCGCCGCCGTCGGTCTGCTCGACCCGATCCCTCAGCAGATCGAAGGCAATCTTGAGCTCGACGCGGGGGTCGATGGCCGAAACCTGTCCGCAGGCGGCCTCGATCGAGGCGAGCTGCGAATCAATGAGGTCGCAGATTCGCCCGTCGGCGCCGATCTCGCGCCAGCGCCAGGAGATCTCCTTGATGATGCGCACCCCACGCGGGATCGCCGCGAGGCTCGCCTCGATCACCGCGGGGTCGAACGCGGCAATCGCGATCGTCTCGGCTTCGCGGATGGCGCGGCGGATCTCGACCAATGCTTCGGGCAGGCGGTCTTCGACGACGGGTTGTCGCTGCGCCGCAAGGGTTTCTTCGATCTTCGCGACCGCATCGAGCACCATGGCCGTGTCGGCATTGCGGTTGCGCTTGGCGTATTCGCCGAGGAACCAGCGGCCGCGCGCGGTCTCCATGAAGGCTTCGCGGATCGCATCGTAATCCTGCTCGTTCGGCTCGGCCGCGCGGGCAGACATAGGCGAGAGGGCGAATGCTTCGTTGGCCATGGCAATCTCGTCGCGCAAATCACTGCGCGGTATTGTAACGATCACCACGATATCGACCGAATCGCAATTGGTTTGATGCAGTCCGAATCACAAATCCCCATCGCGGCATCCAGGAAGCGGCGATTCGCCGTCAGCCTCGCCCTGTTCTATTCGGCCATCTTCGCGGTTTCGGGCACGCATCTGCCGTTCTTCCCGGTGTGGCTGAAGGCGATCGGCATTGATGCGACCTGGATCGGGTTCATCAACGCGCTGCCGGCGATCACGCGCTTCACCACGCTGCCGCAAGTGACCGCCTTCGCCGAAAGGCGACATGCCATCCGCGCTGCGATGATGGTGTCGGTGCTGGCAACGGCGATCGGATTTACGGCGGTCGGCCTGCAGCAGCAGCCGCTGGCGCTGTTCCTGATCTACGCGCTGACCTGCATGATGTGGACGCCGACGATGCCGCTGACCGATGCCTATGCGCTGCGCGGTGTCGCCCGTTTCGGGCTCGATTACGGACCGCTGCGGCTGTGGGGCTCGGCGGCCTTCGCCGCCGGCTCGCTCGCCTGCGGCTATCTCATCGACAGCATCGCCGCGCGCGACCTGATCTGGATCATCGTCGCATGGGCCGTCGTTGCGGTCGGAGCCAGCCTGCTGCTTCAGCCGCTCGACGATGTCAGGCGCAAGACGACGGAGCGGCATGCCGGCAAGGCGCTCCTGCGCGATGCCGGCTTCTGGGCGATCATCGCCTCGGCCGCGCTGATCCACGGCAGCCACGTCGCCTACTACACCTTCTCGGCCATCGACTGGCAGCTCCATGGGATCAGTGGACTGACGATCGCGGGGCTGTGGACGCTGGGCGTGATCGCCGAGATCGTCGTGTTCGCGCTGTCGCCGCGCTTCTCGGCGCATCCATCCACGATGATTGCGATCGGAGGCGTAAGCGCCGTGGTGCGCTGGATCGTCACCGCCAACGAGCCGCCGCTGGCGCTGCTTGCGATCGTTCAGCTCGGCCACGGCCTCACCTTCGGCCTGACCGTTGTCGGCACCATGAATCTGCTGGTGCAGCGTGTGCCTCCGCATCAGATCGCGCGCGGGCAGGGCTATTATGCGGCCTGCAACGGACTGCTCGGCGCGACGACCTCGATTGCCTCGGGCGCGATCTATGCCCGCATCGGCGACGGCCTGTACTACGTCATGGCGGCGATGGCCGCTGGCGGCGCGCTTCTGATCTGGTCGGCGCGGCACCGGCTCAAGGCTCAGCCCCAGAGCGAGGCGTCCGGCGGATAGACCAGGCTGTCGTCATAACGCAGCCCATGGTCGCGGTCGCGCGCCAGCAGCAGCGGGCCGTCGAGATCGACGTAGCGCGCCTGCGGCGTCACCAGCATCGCCGGCGCCATCGACAGCGAGGTTGCGACCATGCAGCCGATCATGATCTCGAAGCCGAGCGCCTGTGCGGCATCGGCCATGGCGAGCGCCTCGGTCAGGCCGCCGGTCTTGTCGAGCTTGATGTTCACGGCGTCATAGCGCTCGCGCAAGGGCGCAAGCGAGGAGCGGTCGTGCACGCTCTCGTCGGCGCAGACCGCGAGCGGCCGCTTGATC
>NZ_JALBHA010000074.1:0-18073 GCF_023006445.1 Bradyrhizobium sp. SHOUNA76 | reverse complement strand
GGCCTGGACGATGCGCGAGACGGCGGCGGCGATGTCGAGGTTGACGGTCTGCGCCTCTTCCATCAGCTGCGTCAGCTCCGCGGAGCGGAAGCCACGCCACCAATCCAACGACGGCGGCGCCTCGCCCTTGCCCGCGTATTTGTACTGCGTGGGAACGTCGAGGGCGGGATCGGGAAGGTCCTGGGTCAGCACGCACGCGCCCGAGCCGGCAGCGAGGCACAATACCGCAAGCCAGCGCGCCGCGCGCCGCGTCCGGGATGCAGAACCTTCGGACCGCCGCATGGCGATCGCCGGAACATCCTGTGTCACATCCACCCCCCGCCGGGCAGATCAAGCCGCCGCGCAACCGGATTAACCGATTCGCGGCGGGACAATCGGGGGGCTTTGGACAACTCGTTCACAGTCCTGATGCTTTCTGCGGAACTTCGACATTGATACTAGCCGGGCGCTGAACCGCGGGACAGTCCCGCAGTCGCGAGATGGCCGGGCCAACGAGCCCCAAGCGGATCGATCAAAATGCAAAAGGTGCCTGTCTCGCAGAGACTTCTCTCACTCCGAAAACATTGGGAAACGTGAACAAGCTTACCAAGATTTCATGTGATATTGCTGCCACACCGGCATCGGGGCCTTTCGACGGGTCCCGCTACGCCCCGCGCGGCTTCGGCTCGGTCGCGCCCTCGCTATCCACGTTCCCTGCTGTCCTCCCGACTCGCCCTTGAAAACAAGCGGTCGTGAAGTCGCTGGTGACGACCATCATCTTCCATGCTCTGACGGAGTTTGGTCATTTCCTCCTATTGATATCCCGCCGCCCGGCCAAACGCATCATCGCCGGTCGCGCCGCTCGATAATATCCCTGTTTAGACAGGCGCTTCAGCCGGTTTCGCCGCAGCGCAAAAGCCTTCCCCTTTGCCCTCCCAAGCACTAGGTTCTGGTCAACCAGATCAACCCCCTTGGTAGCGATTTCCCTGACATGACCATTCGAAACGACGTTGTCGAAGCCATCGGCGACACCCCGCTGATCAAGCTGAAGCGCGCCTCGGAACTGACCGGCTGCACCATTCTCGGCAAGGCCGAGTTCATGAACCCCGGCCAGTCGGTCAAAGACCGTGCCGGCAAATGGATGATCCTGGAGGCCGAGAAGCGCGGCGAGCTCAAGCCCGGCGGCCTCGTGGTGGAAGCGACTGCCGGCAATACCGGCATCGGACTCGCGGTGGTGGCGAGCGCGCGCGGCTACCGCACGCTGATCGTGATCCCGGAAACGCAGAGCCAGGAAAAGAAGGACTTCCTGAAGCTGTGCGGCGCCGAGCTGATCGAGGTGCCGGCCCTGCCCTATGCCAACCCCAACAACTATCAACACGTCGGCCGGCGGCTTGCGGACGAGCTGCGCAAGACCGAGCCCAATGGCGTGCTGTTCGCAGACCAGTGGAACAACCTCGACAATGCCAAGGCACATTACGAATCGACGGGCCCCGAGATCTGGGAGCAGACCGGCGGCAAGGTCGATGGCTTCGTCTGCTCGGTCGGCAGCGGCGGCACGCTCGCCGGCACCAGCCGTTATCTGAAGGAGAAGAACAAGAACGTGCGGATCGCCTGCGCCGATCCGCACGGCGCCGGCATGTACGAATATTTCAGGACTGGCGACGCCAAGGCGACGCCCGGCGGATCGATCACCGAAGGCATCGGCCTCAACCGGGCGACCGCGATCGTCGAGACGGCCAAGGTCGACGACGCCTATCTCATTCCCGATGCCGAAGCTGTCAGCGCCATCTACGAGCTGCTCCAGCACGAGGGCCTGTGCCTCGGCGGCTCGACCGGCATCAACATCGTGGGCGCGATGCGCCTCGCAAAACAGCTCGGGCCCGGCAAGACGATCGTCACCGTGCTGTGCGATTCCGGCAGCCGCTATCAGTCGAAGCTGTTCAACGCAGATTTCATGCGCGCCAAGAACCTTCCGGTGCCGGAGTGGCTGGAGAAGCGCAGCAACATCAAGCCGCCGTTCGTGTGATCGTCGCAGGCGTCCTCAGGCCGGGGACGCGCGTCCACAAGGTCCGCGCGGTTCGGCCGGTTTATGCGCCCTCGCCGCGTTCCGAGGTCGCGGCACAATGGTCGCGCCAGAACCGGCGATAACCCTCCTCGACCCTGCGCGTGTAGATCTCGACATTGCCGGCGGGCGAGGCTGCGATCCGTGCCGGCAGCTCTGCACGCAACTTTGCCAGATGCTCGGGCCGCGCCGCATATTTGCACGCGATCGCGACATACCCCTCGTCATCCTCGGCGACCCAGTCATTGAGACCGACGGCAGCCACGATGGAGCCGCCGGCGCGCGACGAGGCGCCGTGGCCGAGCTTGGCGACGACCGGAACGCCTGCATAGAGGGATTCCCAGGTGCTGACGCCGCCGTTTTGCGGGAAAGTATCAAGCGAAATATCGACGTTGGCAAAGGCCCGCAGATGCTCAGTGCGCGCGGACGAGCCGAGGCACGTGATGTTCTCCTCGACGATGCCCTGCGCCACCAAACGGGCGAGAAGCCCGTCCCGCACCAGCGGATCGTCAAGCAGCGTATGTTTGATGATGATCTTCGATCCGGTCACCTCGCCCATCACCTTCGCCCACACACGGATGGCCTCATCCGAGATCTTGGAGATGCGATTGAAGACGCCGAAGGTTACGTGGCCGTTGCGGAGCATGGGAAGCTCCGAAGCGGGCACATCGAGGATGGGATCCATCGTGATCAGGCATGGCAGGTCATGAACCTTTTCGGCCAGCAGATGGCGGGCCGATTCCGGAATGAAGATCGGATCCGCGAGCACGTAATCCATGGTCTGCAGGCCGGTCCCCGTGGCGTGTCCAAAGCCCGTGACCTGGACCGGAGCCGGCTTGCGGGCGAAGACAGGGAGCCTGTTGCCGGTGGTATGCCCCGACACGTCGATCAGGATATCGACCTTGTCGGCCTCAATACGATCGGCCAGCTCGTCGTCCGAAAGTTGCGAGGCGTCGACCCAGACGTCCGCGAACGACTTGAACCTGGCGGTCATCTCGTCTCGCGTCGGCGAGCACGAATAGCAGACGATCTCGAATTGGGCGCGGTCGTGATGGCGCAGCACCGGTAACAGACCGAACGCCGCCGAGTGGTACCAGAACTCTGCGGACACGTAACCGACCACGATCCGCCTGTCGGGATCGAACTGCCGGGGCGCGAGCTTCCTTTGCGGCACTCGGGCGCCGAACGCTTCCCCCCAAGACTTTCGCGCGGCCTGTTGAACCGTGAAATCGGCGTCAGGAAGAAAGTCCAGAAAGTAGATCTTCCGCGCGATCAGGTCCGGCTCGTCCGGCGTGATCGCCAGCGCGGCATCGAGATGTTCGATCGCGGCCGCGATCTCTCCCTGGTTTGCAAAACAGGAACTCAGCAGCGCCAGCGCGATCGCCGAGCGCGGATTTTCCTCGAGCAACGCCGTACAGGCCAGGATCGCCTGCGCGGTATTCCCCAAACTCAGCGAGACTTCCGCCTTCCCCCGCAACGCCACTTCGAGCTTGGGCGAAAGCGCAAGTGCTGCGTCAAAATCCGCGGCCGCTCGTTCCGGCCGCGACAGCGCAAAATTGAGCCGGCCGCGGTGCGCGAGGACCTTCGCCGAACCGGGCCTGATCGCGAGCGCCGCTGCGAGGGCGGCTTCCGCCTCATCGTAGTGCTTGAGCTCGATGCTGACCACGCCTTTGCCGACGAGCGCTTCGGCGTGCCGCGGCTGAAACAACAGAGCGCGCTCGAAGCTTTGCCTGGCCCGGTCGAACCGGCCCAGCGCCAGCTCGGCCAGGCCACGATTGCAGAGCGCATCGGCATGGTCTGGCTTCAGCTTGATCGCGCGATCGTACAGCTCGATAGCCTGCTCGGGCAGGTTCATCTGGAGCAAGGTGTTGCCGAGGCCGGTCAGGGCCGGCGCAAAATTCGGCTTCAGCGCGATCGCCTTCTCCTGACACGCGCGGGCGGCCTCAAATTTCTGAAGCGCACAGTGAACGGCAGCAAGATTGTTATGGGCCTCGTGCGAACGCGGATCGATCGCGATCGCGCGCTCGAGCAGCTGTTGCGCCTCCTCCAGGCGCCCGCCCTGTTGCACGCTCAGGCCGAGCAGGTGCGTGGCGTCGAAGTGATCCGGAACGGCTTGCAGGATCTGGCGGCAGAGCGACTCGGTCTCCGCATATCTGCCCAGTCCATAGGCGCTCGCCGCGGCCGAGATGATGGCGTCGGCCTGCTTCTTCATTTTCTTCTGCAATCGCGCGTTCTGGAATGCGCGCGCGCCGGCACTGCTCTGCAAGGTGTCTCTCCGGAAGATGGCCCGTAGCGAGTCTAACTGATTCGCGCGTCAGGCCGGCCGCTCGGAGGGCCTCCGGGGATATCCCGGGGCTCACCGCGGGATCTGGCCGCGGAATGGCCTGGTGCGCCTGCCCCGCCTATGCAGTGTCGCCGCCTTCCGCGGCGGCAGCGCAATGGTCGCGCCAGAACTGGCGATAACCCGCTTCGAGCTCGCGCGTGTAGATTTCGACATTGCCGGCGGGTGAGGCTGCGATCTGCGCTGGCAAACCCGCGCGCAACTGCGCCAGATATTCGGGCTGTGAGGCAAACCTTCGGGCGATCTCGACATAGCCATCGTCATCCTCGGCGACCCAGTCGCCGAGGCCGACGGCGGTCACGATGGAGGCGCCGGCACGCGAGGAGGCTCCGTTACCGAGCTTGGCCACGACGGGAACGCCCTTGTAGAGGGATTCCCAAGTGCTGATGCCGCCATTTTGCGGGAACGTGTCGAGGGAAATATCGATCTGGTCAAACGCCATCAGGTGATCGTCGCGCGAGGTGGTGCCGAGGCACGTGATGTTCTCCTCCGCAATGCCCTGCGCGATGAAGCGTGCGATCAAGCTATCGCGCAGCAGCTGATCATCGAGCAAACCATGCTTGAGGATGATCTTCGATCCCGGCACCTCACGCATGATGGCCGACCACACACGGATCGCATCGTCCGAGATCTTGTAGATGCGGTTGAACACGCCGAACGTGACATAGCCGTTGCGGAGCATCGGCAGCTCTGAGGGCTGCAGATTGGTGACGGGCTCCATCGTGATCAGGCACGGCAGATCGTGGATCTTCTCGGGAAACAAGTGCCGGGCCGATGGCGGAATGAAGATGGGATCCGCGAGCACATAGTCCATGGTCGGCATGCCGGTGCCCGTGGCGTGACCGAAGCCGGTGGCCTGGATCGGCGCCGGCTTCCGCGCGAAACATTGCAGCCTGTTTCCCGTGGTATGGCCCGACACGTCGATCAGGATGTCGACATTGTCGGCCTGAATACGATCGGCGAGTTCGTCGTCCGAAAGCCCCCAGGCATCAACCCAGACGTCAGCCAATGATTTGAACTTGGCGGTGTACTCGTCCGCGCCCGGCCAGCAGTAGTAGCAGATGATCTCAAATTTGGTGTGATCGTGGTTGCGCAGGACCGGCAGCAGGGTGAGACCCGCCGAGTGCTGCCGGAATTCGGCGGCGACATAGCCGACCACGATCCGCTTCTCCGGATCGAGCTCCCGCTTCGGCAGCGTCCTTTTGGGAATCTTCGAGCCGATCGCATCCCACCAGGATTTTCGCACGGCCTGCTGGACCACGAAATCGGCCTCGGCACGGTAGTCTTGTAGGAATATCTTTCCTCTGATCGCATCCCCATAGTCCGGTCGGAGCGCCAGCGCACGATCGAGGTATTCGATCGCGGTGTCCATGTCGCCCTGGTTCGAATAAGCGAAGCCCATCAGCGCCACTCCCATCTCGGAGCGCGGATTTCGCTCGATCAGGGTCGTCGCGGCCGCCATCGCCTGCGCGGTTCGTCCCATGACGAGGCAGGTCTGAGCCTTGCCCCGGAGCGCCAGCTCGAGCTTGGGCGAGATCGTAAGCGCCGCCTCGAAATCCGCAAGCGCGGGCTCCAGGCGCTGCAGCTCGTAACTGAGCCGCCCGCGCTGGGCCAGGATCCTCGGCGCGCCGGGCTTGATCGCCAGCGCCGTGGCAAATTTGGCGGCCGCCTCGTCGTAGTGCCGGAGCTCCATGCTGACCATGCCGCTGCCGACGATGGCCTCGGCGTGACGGGGCTGAAACAGCAGGGCTCGATCAAAACTTTCCTTCGCGCGCATGACCTGTCCAAGCACGATCTCGACCATGCCACGATTGCAGAACGCATCGGCATAATCCGGCTTCAGCTTGATGGCGCGCTCGTGCAGCACGAGCGCCTGCTCGTACTGTCCCATATGCATCAGCGTGTTGCCGAGATTGGTGAGCGCGACAGCGAAATTCGGCTTCAGCGCGATCGCCCTCTCCTGGCAACGCCGCGCCTCGTCGTAAATGCCGAGGTCGAAATGCACGGTCGCGAGGTTGTTATGGGCATCGTGCGAGCGCGGATCGAGTGCAATCACGCGCTCCAGGAGCTCTTTCGCCTCCTCGAGGCGCCGGCCGTCGTGGGCGCACATGCCGAGCAGGTGGATAGCGTCGACATGATCCGGAAGGGCTTTCAGGATCTCACGGCACAGCGCCTCGGTCTCGGCATATCGACCCTGGCCATAGGCGTTCGCCGCAGCGGCGATGACGGCGTCGGCCTGCTTCATCAATTTCTTCTGCAATCGCGCGTTCTGAAATGCGCGCGCGCCGCCGCCGCTGTTCTGCAAGGTGTATCTCCGGAGAATGCCCTCGGCAGAGTCTAACTGATTCGCGAGCTTGGCCGGCCGGGCACCGGACCCCCGGGATTTCCCGGGGCGCCTACGCCCCCTCGCCGCGTTCCAGGGCAGCGGCACAATGATCGTGCCAGAACCGGCGATAGGCCGCTTCGACCTCACGCGTGTAGAGTTCGACATTGCCGGCAGACGAGGCTGCGATCCGAGCCGGCAGATCCGCCCGCAACTTGGCCAGCTGGGCGGGCTGCGCCGCATATTTGCATGCGATCGCGGCATAGCCGTCGTCATCCTCGGCGACCCAGTCGCCAAGGCCAACGGCCGTCACGATGGAGCCGCCGGCGCGCGACGACGCGCCGTGGCCGAGCTTGGCGACGACAGGAACGCCCGCATAGAGGGATTCCCAGGTGCTGATGCCGCCATTTTGCGGGAATGTGTCGAGGGAGATGTCGACTTTCGCAAAGGCCAGCAGATGCTCGTGGCGCGAGGTCGAGCCGAGGCACGTGATATTCTCTTCCACAATGCCATTTGCCACGAACCGCGCGATCAGGCCGTCGCGCAGCAAGGGATCGTCGAGCAGCCCGTGCTTGATAATGATCTTCGATCCCGCCACCTCACGCATCACTTTCGACCACACCCGGATCGCCTCATCCGAGATCTTGTAGATGCGGTTGAACACGCCGAAGGTCACATGGCCGTTCCGGAGCATGGGTAGTTCCGAGGGCGGCACATCCAGGATCGGATCGATCGTGATCAGGCAAGGCAGATCATGAACCTTCTCGGCCAGCAGATGGCGCTCTGATTGCGGAATGAAGATCGGATCCGCAAGAACGTAGTCCATGGTCTGAAGTCCCGTCCCCGTGGCATGTCCGAAGCCCGTGACCTGGATTGGGGCCGGCTTCCGGGCGAATACAGGGAGCCTGTTGCCGGCCGTGTGCCCCGACACGTCGATCAGGATATCGATCTTGTCGGCCTCAATACGATCGGCCAGTTCGTCGTCCGAAAGCTGCGCGGCGTCGACCCAGACGTCCGCAAGAGGCTTGAATCTCTCGGTGATCTCATCCTGCAACGGCCAGCAGGAATAGCAGACGATCTCGAACCTGGCGCGATCATGATGGCGCAGCACCGGCAACAGCGCGAACGCTGCCGAGTGGTTCCTGAATTCCGACGCGACATAACCGACCACGATCCGCCTGTCCGGATCGAGCTTCCGGGGTGGCAGTGTCCGTTGCGGCAATCCGGCGCCGATCGCATCCCACCATGATTTTCGTGCCGCCTGCTGGACCGCGAAATCGGCCTCCGGCAGATAATCCAGGATGAATATCTTGCGTGCGATGGCATCCGCATAATCCGGCGAGATCTCGAGTGCGGCGTCGAGGTGCTCGAGCGCCGTCGCGACGTCTCCCTGGTTCGCGTAGCAGGCGCCGAGTAGCACGATCGCGTAATCGGACCGCGGATTGTCCTCGAGCAGGGTCTTGACGGCGGCAATCGCCTGCGTCGTGTTCCCCAACAGAAGGTTGACCTGCGCCTTGCCACGCAGCGCGAGCTCGAGCCGTGGCGATTGCACCAGCGCCGCATCGAAATCCACGGCCGCCTGCTCCAGCCGGTACAGGTCGAAGTTGAGCCGTCCGCGCTGCGCCAGAATCCTCGGTGAGCCCGGCTTGATCGCGAGGCCTGCCGCGAGGGCGGCTTCCGCCTCCGCGTAGTGGCGGAGCTCGATGCATACCATGCCCTTGCCGGCGAGCGCTTCGGCGTGCCGCGGCTGAAACAAGAGGGCGCGCTCGAAACTCTCCTTGGCACGCTCGCACTGGCCGGTCATCAGCTCCGCCATGCCGCGATTGCAGAACGCATCGGCATAGTCCGGCCGTAGCCGGATGGCGCGTTCGTGCAGTCCGATCGCCTGCTCGCCGAGGCCGATGTTCAGCAGCGTATTGCCGAGATTGGTCAGGGTGATCGGACAATTCGGCTTCAGCGCAATGGCCTTCTCCTGGCATGCGCGGGCGTCCTTGAATTTCTGCAGATCGAAATACACGGCCCCGAGATTGCCATGGGCATCGGGCGAGCGCGGATCGAGCGCGATCGCGCGCTCAAGCAGCTGTTGCGCCTCCTCGAACCGCCCGCCCTCATACGCACGCAGGCCGAGCAGGTGCGTGGCGTGGAAATGATCCGGAACCTCTTTCAGGATCTCGCGGCAGAGCGTCTCGGCCTCCGCAAATCTGCCCTGGCCGAGTGCCTCGACCGCGAAGGACATCACGGCGTCCGCCTGCTTCCTCAACTTCTTTGCCAATCGCGCATTCTGGTATGCGCGCGCGCCGACACTGCTCTGCAAGGTCTCTCTCCGGAGGATGGCCGAAAAGACGCAAAGCTGATTCGGATGGTGCCAAGCTGGCGGGTCGCTCAGACCGGCGAGGCCACCCGATTGCAGGTGGTCACCGCAGGATCTGGCTCAGGAACAGCTTTGTGCGGGCGTGCTGAGGCGCCGCAAAGAACTCGTTCGGGGTGTTGGCCTCGATGATCTGGCCGGCGTCCATGAACACCACGCGGTTGGCGACCTCGCGGGCAAAGCCCATTTCGTGGGTGACCACCAGCATGGTCATGCCCTCCTCGGCGAGGTCCACCATGGTATCCAGCACCTCCTTGACCATCTCGGGGTCGAGTGCGGAGGTGGGCTCGTCGAACAGCATGACCTTCGGGTTCATCGTCAGGGCCCGCGCGATCGCGACGCGCTGCTGCTGGCCGCCGGACATCTGCCCCGGAAACTTGTTGGCCTGGTGCGGGATCTTGACCCGCTCCAGGAACTTCATCGCAGTCTCCTCGGCGTCCTTCTTCGGGATGTTGCGCACCCAGATCGGCGCCAGCGTGCAATTGTCCAGCACGGTCAGGTGCGGGAACAGATTGAAGCTCTGGAACACCATGCCGACTTCGCGGCGCACCGCGTCGACGTGCTTGAGGTTGGGCCCGAGCTCGATGCCGTCGACGACGATCTCGCCCTCCTGGAATTCCTCGAGCGCGTTGATGCAGCGGATCAAGGTCGACTTGCCGGAGCCCGAGGGCCCGCAGATCACGATGCGCTCGCCCTTCCGGACCGCGAGGTCGATGTCGCGCAGCACGTGAAAGTCGCCGTACCATTTGTTGAGGCCGGAAATCTTGACGATGGGGTCGGACATGGTGACCTCGATCAGTTGCGACGGTGGGCGTTGAGGCGGTGCTCGACGAACAGCGAGTAGCGCGACATTCCAAAGCAGAAGATGAAGTAGATGATCCCGGCGAAGGCGAAGCCGGTGAACGCGGTCGAGGGCGTCGACCATTTCGGATCCGAGAACGAGGCCCGCAGCGAGCCCAACAGATCGAACAGCGCCACGATCGAGACCAGCGAGGTGTCCTTGAACAGCGAGATGAAGCTGTTGACGAGGTTCGGAATGACGTGACGCAGCGCCTGCGGCAGCACGATCAGCGAGGTCGTCTTCCACCAGGACAGGCCCAGGGCCGCGGCTGCCTCGCCCTGCCCGCGCGGGATCGCAGCGAGCCCGCCGCGGACGTTCTCGGCCTGGTAGGCGCCCGTGAACAGCGCGATGCCGATCAGCGCGCGGACGAGACCGTCGACGGTGAAATTACCCGGCAGGAACAGCGGCAGCATGTAGGTGGCGAAGAACAGCACGGTGATCAGCGGCACGCCGCGCCAGAACTCGATGAAGGCGATTGAGAAGATCCGGATCAGCGGAATCGTGGAGCGGCGGCCGAGCGCCAGCGCGATGCCGATCGGCAGCGAGGTGACGATGCCGGTGACGGAGACCACCAGCGTCACCAGAAGGCCGCCCCACAGATTTGTTGCCACAACCGGCAATCCGCCGTGATCGAGCCCCATCAGCTTGATGACGATGGCGATGGCGATGAAGGTGGCGACGCTCGATGCGAGAGCCCGCCCGCCGGTGCGAACGCCGCCGCCGAGAACGAAGGCGATCAGGGAGACGATCGCAGCCGTGATGGCGAAATCGGTCCAGACCGATTGGCCCGTTCCCAGGAGTTGGTCACGCAGCCAGGTCAGCGGAAAGATCAGCCAATAAATCCCCGTGCCGACCAGCACGATGAAATTGCCGACAATCCAGAAGAGCGGTGCGACGGCCGACGTCTTGCTGAGAGCGAGCAGGGCCTGTCCGGCATTGACGATGCTCTCGTCGAACAGCTGCAGCAGGTCAGCCGTCCAGCTCAGGCCAAAGCCCTTGATGCCGCCGCCGTGCAGCAGGAAGAAGGCGACCACGGGAAAGGCGAAGAAGAACACGCCGGCATTCAGGCCCTTTGCCGGCAGCCGGGGAATGAGCATCGGCACCAGCAGGACCACCGCCAGGACGAATGTGAGATTGACGCGCCAGCGCTCGGCCTCGGGATAGAAGCCGTAGATCAGTTGCGGCAGCTTGGCCTGGATATAAGGCCAGCAGGCACCGACGGCAAAGCCGGCGTTCTCCGTGAGGCATGCCGTGCGGTCCTTGCCGCTCCACACCGCGTCCACCATCAGGAACCTGACGGAGGGAATGATGGTGAACCACAGCAGCAAGGCGCCCACGATCGTGAGCAGGATGTTGGTCGGCGAGTTGAACAGGCGCGTCCGCATCAGGCCGACAAAGCCCGTGGTCTTCACCGGCGCAGGACGCTCGGTGAGGAGGTCCTGGCGGACGAAGCTGTTCGAGGCGATATCGCTCATGCGCCGAGACTCCGGCTGACGCGCCAACCGTAGACGCTCATGACGGCGCTGGTGAGCAGCGAGATCAGGAGATAGATGCCCATGGTCATGGCGATGATCTCGATCGCCTGCCCGGTCTGGCTCAGCGACGTGCCGGCGAACACGGAGACGAGGTCAGGATAGCCGATCGCGACCGCCAGCGACGAGTTCTTGGTGAGATTGAGGTACTGGTTGGTCAGCGGCGGCACGATGACGCGCATGGCCTGCGGCACCACGATCAGCCGGAGCGTCGTGCCGCGGCTGAGGCCGAGCGAGGACCCCGCCTCCATCTGTCCCTTGTGAACGGACAGGATGCCGGCGCGCACGATCTCGGCGATGAAGGCGGCGGTATAGGTCGACAGCGCCAGCGTCAGCGCCACGAACTCCGGAATGATGCGCGAGCCGCCGGCGAAGTTGAAACCCTTCAGCTGCGGCAGCTCGAAGGTGAATGGCCGACCGAACACCAGCATCGCGGCGAGCGGCAGCCCGAACAGCAGACCCAGCACATAGGGCCAGATCCGGATCATCCGCCCTTCCTGAAACAATGCGCGCCGGGCATAGAAGCGCAAGGCCAGTGCCGCGACGACGCCGAGCGCCAGCATCGCCAGGAACGGCTCGAGGCCGCTCTGGCCTATCGGACTGGGAACGACGAGGCCGCGATTGCTGACAAAGGCAATGCCGAACAGCGAGATGCTCTGCCGCGGATTGGGCAAGGCCGCGAGCACCGCGAGGTACCAGAACAGGATCTGGAACAGCACCGGCAGGTTGCGGATGATCTCGACATAGATCTCGCCGACGCGCGACAACAGCCAATTGGGCGAGAGCCGGCATAGCGCGACGGTGAACCCGATCAACGTGGCGAAGACGATGCCTACCACCGAGACCACGAGTGTGTTGAGGAGACCGACTACGAACACGCGCAGGAACGTGTCCGAGCCGGTGTAGGAGATCAGGGTCTGGTTGACGTCGAAGCCGGCATTGTTCCGCAAGAAGCCGAAGCCGGCGGCGATGTGCTGGTTCTCGAGGTTGGCGCGGGCGTTGGAGACGATCTCGTAGCCGATCCAGCCCAGGATCGCCGCGAAGGCAAACTGGACGGCGACGCCGTTCCAGCCTGCCTTGCCGCCCAGAATGCGCCGGATCTTCAGCGCGATCTGGGGCGGCGGTTTTCGGGCCTCGGTGCTCATGCCGCTGCCAGCGGGTCAGAGGCGATCAGCGGATCGGCGGCGCGTACTGGAGACCGCCCTTGTTCCAGAGATTGTTGAGACCGCGGTTGATGGCGAGCGGCGAGCCCGCGCCGACATTGCGATCGAACACTTCGCCGTAATTGCCGACCGCCTTCACGACCCGCACCACCCAGTCCTTGGTCAAACCGAGCTGTTCGCCGAAATTGCCGTCGGTGCCGAGAACGCGCTTCAACTCGGGATTTTCCAGCTTCGCTTTCTCGTCGACGTTTTTCGAGGTCACGCCGAGCTCTTCGGCGGTGATCATCGCGAACAGCGTCCACTTCACGATGTCGAACCACTGGTCGTCGCCGTGGCGCACCATCGGGCCGAGCGGCTCCTTCGAGATGATCTCGGGGAGCACCATGTGGTCGTTGGGATTGGCGAGCTTCAGGCGATTGGCGTAGAGGCCCGACTGGTCGGTGGTGAAGACGTCGCAGCGCCCGGCTTCATAGGCCTTGACCGTTTCGTCGTTGGTGCCGAATGCGATCACCTCGTACTTCATGTTGTTGGCCTTGAAGTAGTCGGCGAGATTCTGCTCGGTGGTAGTGCCGGTCTGCACGCAGACCGAGGCGCTGTTGAGCTCGAGCGCCGAATTCACCTTGAGCGACTTCTTCACCATGAAGCCCTGCCCGTCATAATAGGTCACGCCGGTGAAGTTGGCGCCGAGCGAGGTATCACGCGAGATGGTCCAGGTGGTGTTGCGCGAGAGCAGGTCGATTTCACCGGATTGCAGCGCGGTGAAGCGGTCCTTGGCGGACAGCGGCACATATTTGACCTTGGTCGCATCGTTGAAGATCGCCCCGGCGATCGCCCGGCAAACGTCGACGTCGAGCCCGGTCCAGTTGCCCTTGTCGTCGGGCGAGGAGAATCCCGGCAGGCCCTGGCTGACGCCGCAGGACAACATGCCCCGATCCTTGATGGTCTTGAGCGTTTGCGCGTCGGCGGCTTGGGAAGAGAGGCCTGCGGCGAGAGCAAGGGTGAGAGCCAGGGTTACGCGTTTCATGGGCTTTGGGCCTTTCAAAGTCGTCTCAAGGAATGTTGTCTCAGGATCATCTCTGCCGGGGCCAGGCGTATCACGACCAGCCCTGCAAGAGTCATGCTGGAAAACCTTGCCGAACACCCGCCGATCCCGGGAGGCCAATACCTTAATCCCCGCCGCAGGCGCCCGCCATCATGGCTGTGACGCAAAGTCCGGTCAGGCGATGGATCGAAGGTCGCGGCAGGCCCCTCAACATGCGGCGACTGAATAGCACCCGCGCATCTCAGAACGACTGGCGTGCCGGGTCAAGGGGTTGACGGGACTCTTCTGTGTTCTGTTATTAACGACAGCGGCCTTTCGGCCAGCCCGTCAGGCGCTAGGCCCGAGCGGAAACGCGGTTTTGAAAGCAGACGCATGGATTCCTCGCACCCCCAAGAGCAGCACGCCGAGACCCGGCTGGTTACCTCCGGCCGCGACACCAAGGCGCAGAAGGGGTTCGTCAATCCGCCGGTCTTCCACGGCTCGACCGTGCTCTACCCGACCGCCGAGGACCTGCACGCCCATCGCGGCGAGTTCACCTATGGCCGCCACGGTTCCCCCACCACCAAGGCGTTCCAGGAGACGCTGATGGCGCTGGAGGGGCCGCAATGCGCCGGCGTCGGCATCGTGCCGTCGGGCCTGTCGGCGATCTCCACCACCCTGCTCTCGGTGCTGAAGACCGGGGACCATCTCCTGGTTTGCGACAACGTCTATCGGCCCTCGCGCAATTTCTGCAACGGCATGCTCGTGCGCTATGGCGTCGAGACCACCTATTTCGACCCGATGATTGGCGCCGGCATTGAAAAACTGTTCAAGCCGAACACCCGGGCGGTGCTGGTGGAGGCGCCGGGCTCGCAATCGTTCGAGATGCCCGACATCCGCGCCATCGCCGAGGTCGCGCATGCGCGCGATGCGCTCGTCATCGACGACAACACCTGGGCAACCCCGCTCTATCACCGCTCGCTCGAACAGGGCGTCGACATCAGCATGCAGGCCGCCACCAAATATATCGGCGGCCATTCCGACATCATGTTCGGCACCATCTCGGCCAGTGCCAGGGCCTGGCCGATGGTCGCCGAGGGCATCCGCCTGCTCGGCGTCTGCGCCGGTCCCGACGACGTCTTCCTCGCGCTGCGTGGCCTGCGCACGCTGTCGGTGCGGCTGGCGCAGCATCATCGCTCCGGGCTCGACATGGCGCGCTGGCTGGCTAGCCGGCCCGAGGTCGCGCGCGTCCTGCATCCGGGGTTGGAGACCGATCCCGGTCACGCCATCTGGAAGCGCGACTTCACCGGCGCGTCAGGCCTGTTCAGCATCGTCCTGAAGCCGGCGCCGCAGAAGGCGGTCGACACCATGCTCAACACGCTCACACTGTTCGGCATGGGCTTCTCCTGGGGCGGCTTCGAGAGCCTTGCAATTCCCTTCGACTGCGACGCCTATCGCACCGCGACCAAGTGGGCGCCGGGCGGCCCTACCCTGCGTCTGCACATCGGTCTCGAAAGCGTCGACGATCTCAAGGCCGATCTCGATCGCGGCTTCGCTGCCCTCAAAGCGGCAATGTGAGCCTGCTCACAAGGCATCGCGCCTGCGGACGCGGCATCGCGCGCCGGCGGACGCGCAACGCGCGCCGCGGGAACGTGACGCACTCGTAAACGTTAACGCCGATGCCCCAACAAATGGTTTGAACCTCAAGCATTTGGCGCTAGCCTTACCAATCGACTCCAATCCGGATACGGAGCATGGGAACGTTGGTTCTGCTCGATCTCATGGGCGGCGTTGCGCTGTTGTTGTGGGGCCTGCACATGGTCCACAGCGGGATTTTGCGCGCGTTCGGCCCGGACCTGCGGCGACTGCTCGGCAAGGCCCTGAGCAATCGCGTCAGCGCCTTTGCCGCCGGACTCGGGCTCACCGCGCTGCTCCAGAGCAGCACGGCGACCGCCCTGATCACCTCTTCATTCGCGGCCGAAGGCCTCGTCAGCCTCGCCGCTGCGCTCGCCATCATGCTCGGGGCCAATGTCGGCACGACACTGATCGTGCAGGTGCTGTCGTTCAACATCGCGGCCGTCGCACCCGTGCTGTTCGTGCTCGGGCTCGTCGCCTTCCGCTCGGGCCCGCGCTCGCGGATCAAGGACATCGGCCGCGTTTGCATCGGCCTCGGCCTGATGCTGCTTTCGCTGCACATCCTGCTCGACACGCTGGCGCCGGCGGAGAACGCGCCCGGCGTCCGCATCGTGATGTCGGCCATCACGGGCGATCCTGTCCTGTGCATCGTCATCGCGGCCCTCGTCACCTGGGCGGTGCATTCGAGCGTCGCGAGCGTGCTCCTGATCATGTCGCTGGCCTATTCGCAGTTCATCACGCCCTACGCGGCGCTGGCGCTGGTGCTCGGGGCCAATCTCGGCAGCGCCATCAATCCCGTGTTCGAGGGCGCCAAGCGGTACGATCCCGCAAGCTATCGCCTGCCGCTCGGCAATCTCGTCAACCGCGTGATCGGGATTGCCCTCGTCCTGCCCTTCCTGGGCGCGATCGCCGAGCACATGCACGCCTGGCAGCCCGATCTCGCCAAGATGACCGCGGCTTTCCACATCGCCTTCAATATCGGCACGGCCATTATCTTCATCGGCCTGCTCGACACCATGTCGCGCCTGCTCATCCGCCTCTTGCCGGATCGCGTGCAGGAGGCCGACCCCGCCCGACCGCGCTATCTTGACGAGACCGCGCTGGAGACGCCATCACTGGCGCTCGCGGACGCCGCCCGCGAGACCTTGCGCATGGGCGATCTCGTCGAGGTCATGCTGCGCAAGGTGATGGCTGCGATGATGACAGGCGACCGCGCGCTGGTTGACCAGGTCTCCAAGATGGACAATTTCGTCGACGGGCTCGACGAGGCGATCAAGCTCTACGTGACCAAATTGATGCGGGGCAGCCTCGACGAGAGCGAAGGGCGGCGAGCGATGGAGATCATCTCCTTCGCCATCAACCTCGAACATATCGGCGACATCATCGACAAGAGCCTGAGCGAACTCGCCACCAAGAAGATCAAGCGGCGCTTCCAGTTCTCGGCGGAAGGCGCCGACGAGCTCGCCGCCTTCCACAAGCGCACCATGGACTCGCTGCGGATCGCGTTCGGCGTCTTCATGTCGAGCGACGCCAACGAGGCGCGCAAGCTGCTGGTGGAGAAAACCGCGCTGCGCAACACCGAGCTTGCGGCGGTCGAACGGCATCTCGACCGCTTGCGCGAGGGCCGGCCCGAAACCATCGAAACGACGTCGCTGCATCTCGACGTGCTGCGCGACCTCAGACGCATCCACTCGCACATCTGCTCGGTCGCCTATCCCGTGCTGGATGCGGCAGGTGAGCCCTATCGCAGGAGCGAGGCGGAGACAGCCGCCTTGCCCGCCTCTGGCGCGGCCTCGGCGCTGCCGCGCTAGAGCGGACTGGCTTTAGGTTGAATCAATCGCCGCGGCTCGTTCACCCTCTCCCGCTTGCGGGAGAGGTCGGCGCGAAGCGCCGGGAGACGGCTTCCTCCTCTAGGGGATTGTCCCATTGCGGAGACACCCTCTCCACCCCTCTCCCGCAAGCGGGAGAGGGAGCGCACTTCCGTACGCGCTAGCGCTCAGCGATCCAGCGTCTTCGAAGCGCGGCCGCGGTTCTTCACGATCAGCATGATGTTGCGGATATAGATGATGGTTGCGAGCGATTGTCCGAGGATGATCACCGGCTCGCGCTTCACGACGCCATAGACCAGCGTCATCAGCCCGCCGCCCATCGAGCAGAACCAGAACGCCATCGGCACCACGCTGTTGCCGGCGCGCTCGCTCGCGATCCACTGCACCAGGAAGCGCGCCGTGAAGAACAGCTGCGCGACCAGGCCGAATGCCAGCCAGAAATCGAACTTGGCGACGAAGACGTCGTAGAGATAGTTGCTCAGCGCCTGACCGTATTGGATGATCATGCGTTCACCTCAGTCACATCTGGTGTCGGCTTCTTGCGGCGGATCAGCCACCACACCCCGGCGAGATCCATGATGCCGATCCACAGCCGATCGAAGAAACCGTAGTTCGACACGCCGGAATGGCGCGGCCGGTCGATCACGTCGACATAGGCGATCTCGTAGCCTTCGCGGCGGACCAGCGCCGGCAGGAAGCGATGCAGCCCGTCGAAATAGGGCATCATCAGGAAGACCTCGCGCCGGAATGCCTTCAACCCGCAGCCGGTATCCCGCGTGCCGTCCTTCAGGATGGCGTTGCGGACGCCGTTGGCCACGCGCGACTGGAATTTCTTGAAGCCGGTATCCTTGCGTCCGACGCGCTGACCCGCAGCGAGGCCGACGCGCCCTGCTCCCTTCTCGACCGCCGAGATCAGGTCGGGCAGGAAGGCTGGATTGTTCTGGCCGTCGCCGTCGAGCGTTGCCACGACCACCCCGCG
>NZ_JALBHA010000749.1:0-2180 GCF_023006445.1 Bradyrhizobium sp. SHOUNA76 | reverse complement strand
GACAGCGACGACGCCGGCCCGGCCCAACCAGCAGAAAAAGCAACCGTCACGGCCTGCCAATCCAGCCAATCCCGCACCGGCGCGGCAGGGCGCGGTGCAACCCTCGCCGCCAGTGGTCCAGCGCTAGGCGCGTTGCAGACCTGCTTGCGGGACTTTGCGGATTCCACTTTCCTGCAAAATAGTCTTAAGATTCGCGTGGCTTGATGCCTCGCGAATCCTGTGTTCCTGGAGAATTTGACCTGATGGCGCTGTCGTCCATGACCGGCTTTGCCCGAAGCCACGGCGCTAGCGGGCCGTACACGTTCGAATGGGAATTGAAGTCGGTCAACGCCAAGGGCTTTGACCTCCGGGTGCGGCTGCCACAGGGGTTCGACGAGCTCGAGGCCCATGCCAAAAAGCGCGCCGGCGAGCTTTTGTCGCGCGGCACCGTCTACGCCAATCTCACCGTCAAGCGCGCCAACGCCGCCGCCACGGTTCGCGTCAATGAGGACGTGCTCAACGCCGTCCTGAAGGCCGCCGCAGTGATCGCCGGCAAGGTCGACGCGGTGGCGCCGAGCATCGACGGACTGCTCGCCATCAAGGGCGTCGTCGAGGTCGCCGAGCCCGAGGGCGACGAGGAGGAGGACAAGGCGGCCCGTGCCGCTGCCGCCGAGGCCTTCGACAAGGCCCTCGACGAGCTCGTCGCGATGCGCAAGCGCGAGGGCACTTCGCTGGGGCAGATCCTGATCCAGAGGGTGGACGAGGTCGAGCAGCTGGCGAAAAAGGCGGAAGCTTCGCCCGGCCGCAAGCCGGAGGCGATCAAGGCCAGGCTCGCCGAGCAGATCGCGAGCCTGCTCGACACCTCAGACCGTTTCGATTCCGACCGCCTGATGCAGGAGGCGATCCTGATCGCCACCAGGGCCGACATCCGCGAGGAGCTCGACCGCATCGCCTCGCACATCGCGCAAGCGCGCGAGCTGATCGGCAAGGGCGGCCCGATCGGCCGGAAGCTCGACTTCCTGGCGCAGGAATTTCACCGCGAGGTCAACACCTGCTGCTCGAAGTCGAACGACATCGAACTGACCAATACGGGGCTGGCCATGAAAAACGTGGTCGAGCAGTTCCGCGAGCAGGTCCAGAATCTGGAGTGATCGATGACGACGGGCGGTCACGGAACTGACGGTGTCGAGCGACGCGGATTGATGTTCGTACTGTCCTCGCCCTCGGGCGCGGGCAAGACGACGCTGTCGCGCCTTTTGATCGATCGCATGTCCGGCCTGAAAATGTCGGTCTCCGCGACCACGCGGCCGATGCGGCCGGGCGAGGTCAACGGCAAGGATTATCTGTTCCTCGACAAGGCCAAGTTCGAGGCGATGGTGAAGGGCGACGAGCTGCTGGAATGGGCCACCGTGTTCGACAACAGCTACGGCACGCCGCGTGCGCCGGTCGAAGCCGCGCTGTCGTCCGGGCAGGACGTGCTGTTCGACATCGACTGGCAGGGCACGCAGCAATTGCGCGAAAAGGCGCGCGCCGACGTCGTCAGCGTCTTCATCCTGCCGCCCTCGGCGGCCGACCTCGAAAAGCGCCTGCATTCGCGCGCGCAGGATTCCGACGAGGTCATCCGCAAGCGCATGAGCCGCGCTAGCCACGAGATGAGCCATTGGGCCGAGTACGACTACATCGTGATCAACCACGACGTCGACGAGGCCTTCGCCGAGGTGCAATCGATCCTGAAGGCCGAGCGCCTCAAGCGCGAGCGGCGGATTGGCCTCGTTGGTTTCGTGCGAGGTTTGCAGGGTCAGCTTCAGGGCTAGGCTGCGGTAGCCGCGGGCCTTGCTTCGCCAGTCGTTCCAGCATCGCGGTGATCACGTCGACGTCGACGGCTTCTTCAACCTGCACGTCTTCATCGCGCCCGACTTCGCTTTGAGCGAAAGGCTTTTCGTCATCGGCGTGCTTGGTGACGTCCTTGGCGACGTCCTTGGCGACGTCCTTGGCCGCGAGCCGCGGGGGCGATGCCTCGATCTCGAACTCTGCGTCGAAGATGTCGGCCTTGTCGAGCTCTGAGGCGGCGTTGCGAATGGAGGCGGATTGGGCCGCGATCCTGCCGATCTCCCTGGTGAATGCAGCGAGCTGCGCGGTCTGCGGCGGTCGTGCTTCGTCGAAGTCGACCGGGCTCGGCTGCGCGCGCGGCGTGACGGCCG
>NZ_JALBHA010000748.1:0-2187 GCF_023006445.1 Bradyrhizobium sp. SHOUNA76 | reverse complement strand
ATGCGCTGGCCGCGCTCGCCGCGGCCCGTGCGGCCAATCTCGATGCGGCGACGCTCGCGATCAAGCTCGACCGGGTCGGTATCATGACTGGCCGTGGCGTCGAGCAGGCGGTCGGGGGTATCACCGTGATCGACGACAGTTTCAACGGCAATCCGGCCAGCGTTGCTGCCGCGCTGCAAAGCCTGCAGGCGCGCAACGTGACCGGCGGCCGCCGCGTTGCGGTACTCGGCGACATGCTGGAGCTGGGCGAAGATGCGCCCGATTATCACACCGCCCTCGCCAAGCATCTCGACGGTATTGACGGCGTCTACTGCGTCGGCCCCCTGATGCGCCACCTCTACGAGGTGCTCCCGGCCGGCAAGGGCCTCGGCTGGCACGACGATCCCGCCTCTCTGAAGCCGGGCGAGGTCGCCAACCTGCTGAGGGCGGGCGATGTCGTGGTTGTCAAGGGCAGCAAGAAGATGTTCTGGGTCAACAAGTTTGTGCCAGGCCTGGTGGCCGCCTTGCAGGCAAAGGCGTAAACTGCTTGGAAGGCGCTGTTCCCGAATCCCACCCTTTGCGGCGCGAAGCCGTCCCGGTTTCCCCAGAGGTCACGCGACCCATGATGAAGACCAGCGAATGCGCGTGAGACACGTTGAGGCCAAGATCAAGGCCAAAACCGCGTGCATAGGCGCCATAGGACCAACTGAATGTTTTACTGGCTGATCGAGCTCTCCAACACATTTCCGGGCTTCGGTGCCGTTCGCACCTTCCTGAACGTCTTCCGCTACATCACCTTCCGCACCGGCGGCGCCGTCGTCACCGGCGCGCTGTTCGTGTTCCTGTTCGGACCATGGATTATCGATCATTTGCGCATCCGCCAGGGCAAGGGCCAGCCGATCCGCAGCGACGGTCCGCAATCGCATCTCGCCAAGAAGGGCACGCCCACCATGGGCGGGCTGATGATCCTGTCCGGCCTCACCGTCGGCACCGTGCTGTGGGCCAATCCACTCAACCCTTACGTCTGGATCGTGCTGGCGGTGACGCTCGGCTTCGGCTTCGTCGGCTTCTATGACGATTACCTCAAGGTGACCAAGCAGACCACGACCGGGTTCGGCAGCAAGCTCCGCCTGCTGATCGAAGCCGCCATCGCACTGGTGGCCTGCTACGCCCTGGTGCGGCTGAACCGCGATCCTGCCTCGACCGCGCTGACGATTCCCTTCCTCAAGGACACCGTGCTGCATTTCGGCTGGTTCTTCGTCATCTTCGGGGCCTTCGTCATCGTCGGCTCCGGCAACGCGGTGAACCTCACCGACGGTCTCGACGGCCTCGCTATCGTTCCCGTGATGATCGCGACCGCGAGCTTTGCGATGATCGCCTATCTCGCCGGCAACGCGGTGTTCGCCGAATATCTCCAGATCAAATATGTCGCCGGCACCGGCGAGCTTGCGGTGCTCTGCGGCGCGCTGCTGGGCGCCGGCCTCGGCTTCCTCTGGTTCAACGCGCCGCCGGCCTCGATCTTCATGGGCGACACCGGCTCGCTCGCGCTCGGCGGCATGCTGGGCGCCATCGCGGTGGCGGTGAAGCACGAGATCGTGCTCGCGGTGATCGGCGGCCTGTTCGTGCTGGAAGCGGTCTCCGTCATCGTGCAGGTGGTGTCGTTCAAGCTCACGGGCAAGCGCATCTTCCGGATGGCGCCGATCCATCACCATTTCGAGCAGCTCGGCTGGACCGAGCCGCAGATCGTGATCCGCTTCTGGATCATCTCGGTGATGCTGGCGCTGGCCGGTCTCTCCACGCTGAAGCTGCGGTGATGATGGTCGTCGCGATTCAATCTTGCTGTCATTCCGGGGCGGCGTGCCAGCGTCGAACCCGGAATCTCGAGGTTCCGGGTTCTCGCTGCGCGAGCCCCGGAACGACGGGGATGAAATCATCATGATCCCCGTCACGTCCTTTGCCGGCAAAACCGTCGCGGTGTTTGGCCTCGGCGGTTCGGGGCTCGCCTCCTGCCACGCGCTGAAGGCCGGCGGCGCCGAGGTGATCGCGGCCGACGACAATGCCGAGAACGTCGCCAAGGCCGTGCAGGCCGGTTTCATCACCGCGGATCTGCGCAATGTTTCCTGGGCAAACTTTGCGGCCCTCGTGCTCGCGCCCGGCGTGCCGCTGACGCATCCGGTGCCGCACGGGAGCGTGCTGCAGGCGCGCGAG
>NZ_JALBHA010000747.1:0-2191 GCF_023006445.1 Bradyrhizobium sp. SHOUNA76 | reverse complement strand
GCCTGCACGGCGGGCCAGCCCAGCATCCAGCCGACCGCGATCACGACCGCCGCCGCAACAACGCCGGAGAACGGCGCAATGACCCAGGGCGAAATCGACGACGCGGGAGCCTGCGCTTCGATGCGCTCCGGCTCTGCGTCAACCTGGTCGGATTGAGCCTGCTCGGCCTCGGCGTGTTCCGGCGCCGGCGCGGCCCCAGGCTCGACCGCCGCCTCCTGCGGCTGGGTCGAAACTTCGGTGGCTTCGAGGTCGATGGTGGGCGGCGTGCGCTTGGCACGACCCGCGTCGGGCGCCAATCCTGCGTCTTCAGGCTTGTCGTCGGCCATCGTGACGGTTCCTCACACTTCCATACCAGGACGGACTCAATTACGTCGGTTTCGGCCCGACCTCTTACGCCAAACGGGTGCGCAAAGCACGCTCCAAGGTGGCGAATAAGGCATTTTCGTCCGGTGTCGCGGCGACCAGAACCTGCGACGCGCCGGCCTCGCGGAGCGCGCTCGCGACCGCCTCAGACAGGCAGCATTGCGGGATCGCCAGCGCCGAAATTTCGACGCCTTCGTCCCGCGCCGCATCCAGGAACGCGCGGGCGCTGCGCTTGGAATAATGCAGCACCGCCTCGACCCCATGCGCGGCAAAGCCCTCGCAGACCTCGCGCGGCAGATGCTTGACCGGCGTCATGCGATATGTCGTCCGCGTGACCACGGAAAAACCCTCCGCACCGAGCTCGCCGCCGAGGTCGCGCGACAAATCCGCGCCCGCGAGATACAGCAGCGTGTTCTTTTTCTTCAGCACCTTGTCGCGCGCACCCTGGATCACCTTGTCCCGCAAGGATGCGGCATCGCCGCCGGCGACGATCACCTCGGCAAAGCCGGCGTCGCGCGCCGCTGCTGCCGTATGCTCGCCGACCGCAAACAGCGGCAGCTCCAGCAGGCCAAGGTCCCGCAATTGTGGTGCGACGGCACGGATCGCGTTGGCCGATGTGACGAGGATGGCGCCGTAGGGTGCTTCACTTTCGTCGTGAAAGGCGACCGGCTCGAACTTGAGCGCCGGCGCGAGCAGCACCGCATGCCCCCGCGCGCGCAGACTTTCCGCCGTCGCCGCGTTGTCGGGATGCGGCCGTGTGACAAGAATGGACATCGCTGGTGTTCCCGAACCACTTGGCGGTGACGCATGACGAGGACGGCTTGCTTCGTGACGATTGCGCAATCTGGTCCCGGAATGCTACCGGACGTACCAGAACTCTGCTTTACGGATGAGCGCAAGGGCGCAAATTGGATAACAATCCGCCAATGCTGGTACTGGGCATCGAAACCACCTGCGACGAAACCGCCGCGGCGGTGATCGAGCGCGCGGACGACGGCAGCGGCAGGATCCTCTCCAACATCGTGCGGTCGCAGGTCGAGGAGCACGCGCGCTTCGGCGGGGTGGTGCCGGAGATTGCGGCCCGCGCCCATGTCGACCTGCTCGACGGCATTATCGACCGCGCCATGCGCGAGGCCGGCATCGGATTTGCCCAGCTCAATGGCGTCGCGGCCGCCGCGGGGCCGGGCCTGATCGGCGGCGTCATCGTCGGACTCACCACCGCGAAAGCGATCGCAATGGTGCACGACACGCCGCTGGTCGCGGTGAACCATCTGGAGGCGCATGCGCTGACGCCACGCCTCACCGACGGAATCGAGTTTCCCTATTGCCTGTTCCTCGCCTCCGGCGGCCACACCCAGATCGTCGCAGTCACCGGCGTCGGACGATATGTGCGGCTCGGCACCACCGTCGACGACGCGATCGGCGAGGCCTTCGACAAGGTCGCGAAGATGCTGGGCCTGCCCTATCCCGGCGGCCCACAGGTCGAGCGCGAGGCGGCAAGCGGCGATGCCACGCGCTTTGCGTTTCCGCGGCCGATGCAGGGACGCCCTGACGCCAATTTCTCGCTGTCGGGATTGAAGACGGCGGTGCGCAGCGAAGCGAGCCGGCTCGCTGAGATCACGCCGCAGGACATCAGCGATCTCTGCGCGAGTTTTCAGGCCGCCGTGCTCGATTCGACCGCCGATCGTTTGAGCGTCGGTCTCAGGCTTTTCCGCGAGCAGTTCGGCGCGCCCCGCGCCCTGGTCGCGGCCGGCGGTGTCGCCGCCAATCAGGCGATCCGCGGCGCCCTCGATGAGGTTGCGAGGCAAGCCGGAACGCAATTGATCAT
>NZ_JALBHA010000746.1:0-2196 GCF_023006445.1 Bradyrhizobium sp. SHOUNA76 | reverse complement strand
AAGGTGCTGAGAAGGCGGCGGTCAAGGCGGCGACCGAGGATACGCAGGACGTGCGGGATCAAAGGCTGGGGTAGGAATTTCCTGTAGCCCGGATTGCGCTGCGCTCCATCCGGGCTGCGGATCACCGTGACAGTCCCCAAACGAAATCGCCCGGGAGCGGTGATGCACTCCCGGACGATCTCGATGTCTCGAAGTCGTCGAGCTTAGTTCGGCACCGCAGCCTTCGGCGCGCGCTTCGCCGCAACCGCATTCGCGGTGACGCCGTGCAGGAAGTCGTAAGCCGCATGCAGGGCCTTGTCGTCCTCCTCCTTCGGAGGAACGTAGGACTGCGATCCGGTCTGCTCGCCACCCTCGCCGGCCGACAGATGCCCGCGCATCTGCGACTCCGCCATGGTGTCCATCCGGCCCTTCAGCTCGGGCGGCACGTCCTGCAGGATCTCGATGTCGGGGGCAACGCCCTGGGCCTGGATCGAGCGGCCCGACGGCGTGTAATAACGCGCCGTGGTCAGCGCCAGCGCACCGTTGCCGGCGCCGAGCGGAATGATCGTCTGCACCGAGCCCTTGCCGAACGAGCGCGTGCCGATGATCGTGGCACGCTTGTGGTCATGCAGCGCGCCGGCCACGATCTCCGAGGCGGAGGCCGAGCCGCCATTGACCAGGATCACCAGCGGTTTGCCCTTGGTGAGGTCGCCGCCATGCGCGGTGAAGCGCTGGGTCTCTTCGGGACTGCGGCCACGGGTCGAAACGACCTCGCCGCGTTGCAGGAACGCGCTCGACACCGACACGGCCTGGTCGAGCAGACCGCCCGGATTGTTGCGCAGGTCCACCACGTAGCCGACGAGCTTGTCCTGCGAGACGTCCCTGGTGATCGAGGCGATCGCCTTCTTCAGGCCATCGGTGGTCTGCTCGTTGAACGAGGTGATGCGGATATAGCCGATGTCGCCGTTCTCGACATGGAAGCGAACCGGGCGCACATGAATGATCTCGCGCTTGATCGCGACATCGAGCGGGGCATCGGCGCCCTTGCGCACGATGGTGAGCTTGGTCTGGGTGTCGACCGGGCCCTTCATCTTGTTGACGGCCTGCTCGAGCGTCATGCCCTGCACGGCCTCGCCGTCGATCTTGCTGATGAGGTCGCCGGACATGAGGCCGGCCTTCGAAGCCGGCGTATCGTCGATCGGCGAGACGACCTTGACGAGGCCGTCTTCCATCGTGACCTCGATGCCGAGACCGCCGAACTCGCCGGAGGTGGTCTCCTGCATCTCGGTCCAGGCCTTCGCATTCATGTAGCGCGAATGCGGATCGAGCGAGGTCACCATGCCCGTGATCGCGCCCTCGACCAGCTTGGCATTGTCGGGCTTCTCGACATAGCTCGCCTTCACGCGCTCGAACACTTCGCCGAACAGGTTGAGCTGGGAATAGGCATCATTCGCGTTCGCCGCCGCCCGCGCCGCCCATACGCCGCCGTGCGGGCTGGCTACCAGAAGGGTCAGACACGCTCCGGTGAGCGCGCCCAGGGGGAACAGCAGGGATTTCCGCATGGTTGGGCTGGCCTTTTTGCTTTGGCGGTTCGCTTGGGCTTGTCTCTCGAGACTGGGGAGGCGCCATGCAATTGGCGATCCAGTCCGCTTCTCACAATACCATTCCGGTTTCTTCAAGGCCGGGATGCCACGCCGGCGGGTCCCTTCGCAGAAATCACTTCGTCCGGACCTAAACTTTTGGCAACGTTGCAGGACTGGTACGCCCGCAAGGAGAATCGGTGGGCCGGTCCACGCCTCACAGCTATGCGATTTTAGGATAGTTTTGGAGGGCTGGACGGGTTAGGCGATGACATAAGGCTTCAAATTCTCGGGAGGATAACAATGAACGAAGCACCCCGCATCCGGCCGGAACGGAACGTCGAACTGGGCGCCAGCAACGAGGCGTTCCAAAATCTGCACGAGTTCATCCGGAAAGCGCGGGCCAACCTCAACCAGAACGCCTGGGACTACATCGTCGGTGCCGCCGAGACCGAAACCACGATGCGCCGCAACCGCATGGCGCTGGACGAGATCGCCTTTCGCCCGCGCGTGCTGCGCGACGTCCGCAAGGTAGACGGCTCGGTTCAGCAGTTCGGCCGCAAGATGCGCCTGCCGGTGGTGCTCGCCCCCGTCGGCGCGCTCGAGATCTTCGATCCGGATGGCGCGGCGAGCGTTG
>NZ_JALBHA010000745.1:0-2196 GCF_023006445.1 Bradyrhizobium sp. SHOUNA76 | reverse complement strand
CGGTGCATTGGCGCGGCGGCGGCTGGGGATGGGGCCTCGGTGGCCTCGCAGCCGGCGCGATCATCGGCGGTGCCATCGCCAGCGGCGCACCTTACGGCTACGGCTATTATGGCGGCGGACCGTATTACGGCGGCTATGGCTATCCGGGCTATGGCTATGGCTACGCCCCGGCGTACTACGGCGGCTATGGTTATGCCCCGGCCTATCCGCGATACTATCGGCCCTATCGCCCATATTACGGCTATGGCTACGGCTATTCCCGGCCGTACCGGGTCTATCACCGGCACTATTATCGCCGGTATTGGTGAGCATCTCGCGCGGCTAGAGCGAGAGCCAGACGATCAGGCTCATGCAGGCGAAATGCAGGAGCACGATCGCGGCGAGATGCAACGGGCCGGCTTTGAGACGAACTGCGCGCATGTGGCCGCCTCCAGCCTTGCTGGGTTCGCCTATCGCCAGGAACACGGTGCGCTCCCTCTCCCGCTTGCGGGGGAGGGTTGGGGTGGGGGTGTCTCCACGCGCGAGAACCCCCAAGAGGAGAGAGCCCTCACCCGGCTGCGCCGACCTCTCCCGCAAGCGGGAGAGGTTGAGCGAGCCCGCGGCTCGTCCGAAGTTCATCACGTCTAGTTCGATTGGGCGGCCGCTGCGGTGAAGCTGCGGTCGACGGCTTTAGTCACGTCCAGCGTCTTCGGCAGGATGCCGTAACGCGTCGAGCGGTCGGAGGCCGCCTGCACCTCCTTCACCACATTCTCGTCGATCACGATCGGGCTGGTGCGCTGTGCGGTGTAGGCCGAAAGCAGCACGTCCTCCGGCAGCTTGGTCAGCTCGGCCGTGTTCCTGGCGTACTCGGCAACATGATCCAGCGACCATAGCCGCGCCTTGTTCAGCCGTTGCACCAGATCCTGCACCGCTGCACGCTTGGTCGCGATGGCGTTGTCGGATGCGACGATGAAGGTGATGGTCGGCGTGAGGCCTTCGCCGTCGGCGATCACGCGGGCCTTGTCCTTCAGCGTCGCGAACGACACGTAGGGCTCCCACACCGCCCAAGCATCGATCGAGCCGGCGAGCAGCGCGATCTTGGCGTCGACCGGCCCCAGCGGTGCGAAGGTCGCATCCTCCAGCTTGATCTCTGCTTTCTCCAGCGTGGCGTCGATCAGGCATTGGCCCCAGCCGCCGCGCGTGCCGGCGAGCCGTTTGCCCCTGAGATCGGCAGCCGATTTGATCGGCGAATCCTGGCGCACCAGAATCGCCTGCGTCTTCGCGTCCGACCTGGTGCCGCCGATTGCCTTGATCGGCGCGCCGGCCGCATAGACCGACAGGAACGAGAGATCGCCGGTATAGCCGACGTCGAGCGCACCGGCGTTGAGCGCTTCTAGGATCGGCGCGGCCGCGGGAAATTCCGACCATTCGATTTTGTAGGGCAAGTCTTTCGCGTAGCCGGAGATCTCGAGCAGCGACCGGTTGCCGCCCTTCTGGTCGCCGACGCGCAGCACGACGGTGTCGGCCGCGAACGATGCGGCAGTCGTCGACAAGGTGACGGCGGCGGCAAGCAGCGATGCCGCGAGACGGCGGGTGATGGGATGACGACGGGAGTTGATGCGCATGTGGCCTGTCTTGTTGCTTTGCTCACGACGTGTGAGCGAACGATGCAGCGAGACGATCAAGTCTATGATCGCGCTGTGCGCAGTCAATGAAATGGCCGTCCGTATTGCGCGTGCGTCAGGCAAGGACGTTTCATCGAATGGCCGCGCGCGAGAAGACGGCATGCTTGCGAGGGCGAGATGCACAGGAATGATGCACATGTGTGGTCGCCTCGCGCGGAGTTGCCAGCCGCATTCGCAAAAATCCTTTCATCGTTGCCGCGTGCGGCGATGGAGATAATGACTTCGCTTCGCGCAACATTCGAAATTCCATTTCATTGACGATGCGTCGCGTGCGCCGCATGATTTGCGCATCGCATCAACGCGGCACATGACCGCCGCAGAACGACATTCTCTCAACGCATCTCCGAACGGAACATGCGCAACGCGGCACGTTGCGTAAGCGGCGGAGCTGTGCCAGCGCAGGAGCGGGGACTGATGGACAACGACAATAAGCGCAGCGGTTCAGGACTGGACCGGCGCCATCTGCTTCAGGCGGGACTGGCTGCAGCCTTCGCCGCGCCGCTGGGCGCGCTTGGTGCGGCGCAGGCCTTCG
>NZ_JALBHA010000744.1:0-2203 GCF_023006445.1 Bradyrhizobium sp. SHOUNA76 | reverse complement strand
CGGCATTCAGCGCCAGCACGCGGAGCGCAAGCGGCTTGCCGGCGCAGCGTGCCGCGACCTCGAACACCGAGATCGGGCCGGCCGCGTCGAGCAGCTGGAAATCCGGGTAGATCAGGATGCCGATCATAGGCCATGTCCGAAATAGAGGGAATTATGCCATTTCAGACACAAAGGCAGCATGCCAATCTTCGCGCGTCAAGCTCATCTTTGGAGGACCTGCCGATGTCGCCACCGCTCCAGATCGGAATCCTGGTGTTTCCGCGCGTCACCCAGCTCGACTTCACCGGTCCCTTGCAGGTGTTTTCCATGGTGCCCGGCGCAAACCTGCACCTGATCTGGAAGCGGATCGAGCCGGTGCCGAGCGATTCCGTGCTCATGCTGACGCCGACCACGACGTTCGCGGATTGCCCGCAGCTCGACGTGATCTGCGTGCCAGGCGGCGGCGGCACCAACGACCTGCTTAACGATGAGGAGGTGCTCGCCTTTCTGCGCAAGCAGGCCGAGGGCGCAAAATACGTCACCTCGGTCTGCACGGGATCGCTGGCGCTCGGCGCCGCCGGCCTGCTCAAGGGCTACCGCGCCGCGACCCATTGGAGCGCGATGGAGATGCTCGGCCAGTTCGGCGCCACGCCGACCAGGACGCGCGTCTGCGTCGACCGCAACCGCATCACCGGCGGCGGTGTCACCGCGGGAATCGATTTCGCGCTGACGCTGGTGTCGATCATGATCGATCGCACCACGGCGGAAGCAATCCAGCTCCAGATGGAATACAATCCCGCCCCGCCGTTCAATTCGGGCTCGCCCGACACTGCGCCGGCGGAAGTGCTGGCTCTTCTCAGGGAGCGCGGTGCGCAGAACCAGGCGCGGCGGCTTGAAGCCGTCAAGCGTGCGGCTGAGCGGGTGATGTAGCGCGCGCCGATGCTCTCGCGTCGCGGACGCGGTGCGGCACGCAGTGACGCTCCGCAGAGCCGGGACCCAGAAGCTACACACGGTCCCTGCAAGTTGGGCCCCGGCTCTGCAGCGCACCGTCGAACAGACGCTGTGCTGCGTCCGGGGCACGAGACCTTCGTGCTGGTCCCTCAAAGAAAAAGGCCGCTCGGTTTCCCAAGCGGCCTTTCCTGCCTTACGGCGGCTGCACATTTCATCGGGCGATTTCGGAGCTTCCAGACCGGGGGCCTATCTCCCGATCGAGCCCTGGTCGGCGGCCGCTGCATTTCGGGACAGTCGCGAACTGTTGCCCGAACCGAACGCGATGGTCTCCCATCTCCGTAAGATGGGATCATTGAGCCGCATCGCCCGCGTTGGCGCAACGGCCCAGCAACCGCCGTCCCCGCTGTTCCCATTGTCCACAGCAAGGCGCGGCGGATGCGCATGCATCCAATTTGACGATGAAGATCGCGGAGGCCGAAGACTAGCCAGGCGTCCAGGGCTGATAGTCGCCGGTCGCCTTCGGCCGCTTGCCGCTGGCAAGGGTCGAGCCGGATGGACGATAGGCTTTTGCCGTGCCGGTGAGATTGGGCAGGTGCGGCTTTTCCCACTCGCGCGGCTGATAGTTGGCCTCGGTCGGCGGCACATCGACGACATGATGGATCCAGCCGTGCCACGACGGCGGGATCCGGCTCGCTTCGGCATAGCCGTTATAGACCACCCAGCGCCGCTCGAAGCCGAGGGTCGGATCGACTGCCCCGCCGCGGGTGCGATAGTAGAGATTGCCCTGCTCGTCCTGGCCGACCAGCTCCCCGTACCGCTTGGTCCAGAGTTGGGTGCCAAAAGTCTGGCCATTCCACCAGGTGAAGAACTTGAGGAAGAATTGTTTCATGCGGCAAGGGCCCTGCTTCGTCGGGCCCTGATGCCATCCGGGCGGCGAAATGTCCAGTTCGGCGGGGGCGGCGGCGCTCCTCCCCAAATGCGTGGCCGCGACACAAGCGCTGCCGCAAATCGGACGCGATCCGTTCATGCCGGGTACAGGGGTCGCGAGCGAGGCTTCCGGTCGCACGCAAACCGGCGTGATCCCAGGAACCCCAGCCCATTCATAGGGTTTGCTTCCGGGAAAGGAGTTTGACCATGAACAGTCTGAAATTTTTGAGCGTCGCCGCAGCGCTGGCGCTCGTTTTACCCATGACCTCCCCGAGCTTCGCACAGGGGCCCGGCGGCGGCGGCCGTGGGGGCGGTGGTGGTGCCCACATCGGCGGCGGTGGTGGCG
>NZ_JALBHA010000743.1:0-2228 GCF_023006445.1 Bradyrhizobium sp. SHOUNA76 | reverse complement strand
CCGATGGTGCGCATCGGCTTGTCGCCGCCGCCCATGCGCCGCGCGAGGCCGCCGGCGAGCAGCACACCTTGCGTGGCCGGAAAACTAGTCGTCACCAGCTTCACCCTTGCGTTTGTGCTTGGCCGACTCTTCCTCGACGTAAGCGAGATCCTGGTCGTAGACGATGCGCTCCTCGCCCGCGAGGACGATGAAGCGCTTGCCGCGGGTGCGTCCGACCAGCGTCAGTCCGACCTGGCGGGCGAGATCGACACCCCAGGCGGTGAAGCCGGAGCGCGACACCAGGATCGGAATGCCCATGCGGACCGTCTTGATCACCATCTCCGAGGTGAGACGCCCTGTGGTGTAAAGAATTTTGTCCGATGCATCGACGCCGTGGCGGTACATCCAGCCCGCGATCTTGTCGACCGCGTTGTGCCGGCCGACATCCTCGGTGTAGCAGAGCGGAGTGCCCTCCTTGCACAGCACACAGCCGTGGATCGCGCCGGCCTCGAGATAGAGCGAGGGCATGGTGTTGATGGTCTGCGTCATCTGGTAGAGCCAGGAGGTGCGCAGCTCCGCCTTCGGCAGCGCGACACTCTCGACCGCCTCCAGCAGGTCGCCGAAGGCGGTGCCCTGCGCGCAGCCCGAGGTCTGCGTGCGCTTCTTCAGCTTGGCTTCGAAATTGGTGTGGTGTGTGGTGCGCACCACGACCACCTGGAGGTCGTCGTCGTATTCGACCTCGGTGACCGCGTCATTATATTTCAGCATGTTCTGGTTCAGCAAATAGCCGAGCGCCAGATATTCCGGATAGTCGCCGATCGTCATCATGGTGACGATCTCCTGGGCATTCAGGTAGAGCGTCAGCGGCCGCTCCATCGGCACCTTGATCTCGACCCTGGCGCCGGTCTGGTCGGTCCCGGTCACGCTCTGGGTCAGGCGAGGATCGTCTGGATTGGGGACAATCAGGGGCACGGGAGCTTTATCGATCTTCATCATGGTCGCGAGGTTAGCATGACATTCGGCTCCAGCCGATATAAGCATGGCAGCGAATGGACAAAATGCCTCCACTCCTCATTGCGAGCGCAGCGAAGCAAGCCAGAAATGCATCCGCGGAGACACTCTGGATTGCTTCGCTGCGCTCGCAATGACGAGGAGGGAGCGCTGGTTCCACCGGCTGGCGAGCCGTAGGAGATCGAACGGTTATGAAAGTCATCGGCCTTGCGGGCTGGAGCGGTGCGGGCAAGACCACGCTGTTGACGCGGCTGATCCCGCATTTCAATGCGCAGGGTCTGCGCGTCTCGGTCATCAAGCATGCGCATCACCAGTTCGACGTCGACGTGCCGGGCAAGGATTCCTGGCGGCATCGCGAGGCCGGCGCGGCCGAAGTGCTGGTTGCTTCGTCAAGCCGCTGGGCCCTGATGCACGAGCTGCGCGGCGCCGCGGAGCCGCGGTTGCCGGAACTATTGAGCAAGCTGTCCGCGGTCGATCTCGTCGTGGTCGAGGGTTTCAAGCGCGAGCCGCACCGCAAGATCGAGGTGCATCGCGCGGCCAACGGCAAGCCGTTGCTGTACCCCGACGATCCCGGCATTGCCGGGATCGCGACTGACACCGCCATTGACACTGGGCTGCCGACTGTCCATCTCGACGATATCGCGGCGGCTGCGGCATTGCTGCTGCGCGCCGCGATGCCGGTCGAGGAAGCCGTGGCGAAGAGCGCCGCGATACGCTGACGAGGCACCATGGCGCAACTGTCGGACGATTGCTTTGCCTTCGGCGGCCCGATGATGTCGGTCGACGAGGCCGTTGGTCTCATCACGACGCGCGTCAACGCGATCGCCGATCTGGAGACGGTGACGCTCGTCGACGCAGACGGGCGCGTGCTGGCGCGCGACGTCGCGGCGCCGCTGCCGCTGCCGCCCTTCACCAACTCGGCCGTCGACGGCTACGCCGTGCGCAACGCCGATCTTCCCGATGGCGGGGAGCAGGCGTTCCCGCTTGACGGCCGCATCCAGGCCGGCGGGCTTGCACAGGCACCAATCAGGCCCGGCCACACCGCGCGCATTTTCACGGGCGCGCCGATGCCGCCGGGTGTGGAGACCGTCTTCATGCAGGAAGATGTCCGCATCGACGATTCCGGCAGGATCGTGCTGCCGCCGGGGCTGAAGCCTGGAGCCAATGTCCGGCCCGCGGGCGAAGACATCCCCGAGGGCCAGATCGCGCTGCGCGCGGGCCAGCGCTTGCGGCCACAG
>NZ_JALBHA010000742.1:0-2234 GCF_023006445.1 Bradyrhizobium sp. SHOUNA76 | reverse complement strand
AGCCCCAGGCGATGGCGACGGCGACGAGCCCGGCGACGCCGGCCGCGAGCAGGCGCTGCGTCACGCCGAGCAGATCGCCGCGCTTCCACGCCAGCATCGGGCCAAACGGCACGGCAAGCAGCAACAGGGTGAATAGCGGCGCGAAGGTGAGGTTGTAGAAGGGCGCACCGACCGACATCTTGAAGTCGGCGAGCATCTCCATCGCGAGCGGATAGAGCGTGCCGAACAGCACGACCGCGCACGCGACCGTGAGCAGAAGATTGTTCAGGACCAGCGCGCCCTCGCGCGAGATCGGCGCGAACAGGCCGCCCTGCTTCAACGAGGTGGCGCGGCCCGCGAACAGCGCCAGGCTGCCGCCGATGAACAGGCAGAGGATCAGCAGGATGAACACGCCGCGGGTGGGATCGGTGGCGAAGGCGTGCACCGATGTGATGACGCCCGAGCGCACCAGGAAGGTGCCGAGCAGCGACAGCGAGAAGGTCAGGATCGACAACAAGATGGTCCAGACCTTCAACGCGTTGCGCTTTTCCATCACCAGGGCGGAATGCAACAGCGCGGTACCGGAGAGCCACGGCATCAGCGAGGCGTTCTCGACCGGATCCCAGAACCACCAGCCGCCCCAACCGAGTTCGTAATAGGCCCAGTACGAGCCCATGGCGATCCCGAGCGTCAGGAAGATCCAGGCGACCAGCGTCCACGGCCGCACCCAGCGCGCCCAGGCCGCGTCGATCCGTCCCTCCATCAGCGCCGCGATCGCGAAGGAGAAGGAGATCGAGAAACCGACATAGCCGAGATAGAGCATCGGCGGATGCACGGCGAGCCCGATGTCCTGGAGCACCGGATTGAGATCGCGTCCCTCGATCGGCGGGCTCGCGATGCGCAGGAACGGATTCGATGTCACGAGGATGAAGAGATAGAAGGCGCTGGCGACCCAGGCCTGCACGGCGAGCACATGCGCGCGCAGCGACAGCGGCAGATTATTGCCGAAAGCCGCAACCAGCCCGCCGAACAAGGCGAGGATCGCCACCCACAGCAGCATCGAGCCTTCATGGTTTCCCCACACGCCGGTGATCTTGTAGAGCAGCGGCTTCATCGAGTGGGAATTCTCGTAGACGTTGGCGACGGAGAAGTCCGAGTTCACGTGCAGCATCACGAGAGCTACGAACGAGGCGCCGACGAACAGGAGCTGCGCCAGCGCCGTGGAGCGCGCCACGTCCATCAGCGCGGCATCGCGCAGGCGCGCACCGATCAGCGGCACGATCGACTGGATCAGTGCGAGCCCAAGCGCCAGCACCAGCGCGTAATGTCCTGATTCCGCGATCACCGCACCGCTCCTTGCGGATTGCCCTGCGCCGTCGTGGCTTGAGGCTTGCTGCTGCCGGAAGGCTTAGCGCCCGAAGCTTTGCCGTCGTAATCGTCCTTCCAATGCCCCTGCTTCTTCAGGGCGTCGGCGACGTCCTTGGGCATGTAGGTCTCGTCATGCTTGGCGAGCACGGTGTCGGCCTTGAACACCCCATTGGCGTCGAGCGCGCCTTCGGCGACGACGCCCTGGCCCTCGCGGAACAGGTCGGGCAGGATGCCCTTGTAAGCCACCGGAAGCTTGGCGCCACCGTCGGCGACCTCGAAGGTCACCGCGAGATTGTCGCCGCGATGGAGCGAGCCGGGCTGCACCAGCCCGCCGAGGCGAAACCGCTTACCGGGCTCGACATGCTTCTCGGCGACCATGGTCGGGGTCGAGAAGAACACGATGGAGTCGCGAAGTGCGTTGAGCACCAGCGCGGCCGCGAGCGCGAGCACGGCGAGCGAGCCGCCGATGATGGTCATACGTCGCTGCTTGCGCGTCATGGCGTATCAATTCTCCGCTCGTCTCGTCCCGACATCGTCATCCGCCGAGCCCGAGAGTCCTGAGGCCTTCGTTGAGCTGGCGAAGCCGCTCTGCGTCGCTTGCAACCGCCTGCCGGGCGTCGGCCGATGCCCCCATGGCCTTGTCCCGTTCGCCCATCACGAGATAGGCGCGCACCAAACGCAGCCAACTCTCGACGTCGTCGCCGTTCTGCTTCAACCGGGTGGCCAGACGTTCGACCATGCCGCGCACCATCGCGTTGCGATCGCCTTCGGCCATTTCCTTGGATGCAGCAATCGTTTCATCCGACAGCGCCGGCATCGTGCCGCTGCCGACGCGCGCCAGCGAGGACTGCACCAGGGCACGCCACGGCGCATCCGCGGGCGCCTTC
>NZ_JALBHA010000741.1:0-2252 GCF_023006445.1 Bradyrhizobium sp. SHOUNA76 | reverse complement strand
GGCAGCCTTGGGCGCCGCCTGCTGCGCCACGGCCGGCGCGACCGAGAGGGCCAGGCCCACAGCGAGGGTCGCAGCCGGCAAAAATTTCAAAACGCTCTTCATTCCTAGTCTCCTTTCGGCTTACGCCGTTCAATCACGCGAATTCCCTCGCCACCCGCCAGAACAGCGGAGCTGGCCAAGCCGATGAACAAGCCATGCTCGACCACGCCGGGGATGGCGCTCAACGCCTTGGCGAGACCGGGTGGATCCACAATACGTCCGAGATGGGCATCGACGATCCAGTGGCCGCCATCGGTGACGAAAACGTGGCCGTCCTTGTCCCCTCCCTTGGCCTTGCGGACCGCCATTTGCCCGGAAACGCCGCACTCGGCAAATGCCTTCTCGATCGCGCGGCGCGTCGCGCCGAGGCCGAACGGGATGACTTCGACCGGCAGCGGAAAGCGGCCGAGCGTTGGTACCCATTTGGTGTCATCGGCAATCACGATCATGCGATCCGAAGCGGCCGCCACGATCTTCTCGCGCAGCAGCGCGCCGCCGCCGCCCTTGATCAAATTGAGCTCAGGATCGATCTCGTCGGCGCCGTCGACGGTGATGTCGAGATGGTCGATCTCATCGAGCGTGGTCAGCGGCACGCCGCAGCGCTCCGCATCCGCCCGCGTCGCTTCCGACGTGGGCACGCCGATCACCTTGAGCCCGGCGGCGCAGCGCTCGCCGAGCAGCTCGACGAAATGTTTGGCGGTAGAGCCGGTGCCGAGCCCGAGCTGCATGCCGTCCCGCACCTCATCGAGCGCGCGCGCCGCGGCCTGCCGCTTCAACTGGTCCATGTTCACCTGTGCGCCCGCCTCTGAATCCGGAAGATGTGCCGCCGATCGTGGCCACTTTCGGCGGCCTATGTAGCCTCGTTTTTCTCGCGGGAACAGGCCTATAAGGTGATCTTATGGGCCCGCCCCTTGCGTGGACACGACCGGGCCGGTAGCGCTTGGACCATGACCTCCCCTCACACCATCGTCTTCGATCTCGACGGCACGCTTGTGGATACGGCGCCCGACCTGATCACCGCCCTGAACTACGTGCTCGACCGCGAAGGGCTGCCGCCCGTGCCGATGGCCTCGGCCCGCAACATGATCGGGGCCGGCGCCCGCAAGCTGATCGAACGGGGGTTGGAAGCGGAGGGCCGCACCGTCACCCCCGCCGACATGGACCGGATGACGGCGGATTTCATCGGCTATTATGCCGATCACATCGCGGTCGAATCCCGCCCCTTCGAGGGGCTCGAGGCCGCCCTCGACCATTTTGCGGCCCAGGGCCACCGCCTCGCGGTGTGCACCAACAAGCTGGAATGGCTCTCCAAGCGCCTGCTGGACCAGCTCGACCTCAGCCGCCGCTTTGCCGCGATCTGCGGCGCGGACACGTTTGGTGTCCAGAAGCCCGATCCGACCATCTTTCGCGAGACCGTGGCGCGCGCCGGCGGCGCGGTCAAAGCCAGCATCATGGTCGGCGACGCCGGAACCGATGTCGGAGTGGCCCGGCGGGCCGGGGTACCCGTGATTGGGGTCAGCTTCGGCTACACGGACGTGCCGATTGCCGAGCTGAAGCCGGACCGGCTGATCCATCACATGCGCGACCTGCCGGCCGCCGCCAGCAGCCTGATGACCGCATAGTGCCTATCAAGCCACTGGAATTGCTTCGTTATTCCGCAAGCTCGCGCATTAACCATTCATTAACTATGCCCCGGGCGCCGGTTGCCTGCCCCAAACGACGCCCCTAAGGTCCGCGCGGGGTTATGTGGCGGTTCGTCGCAGTTGAAGTGGATGGGTCATGCGTCGTGGCATCGCGGTTGCGTTAGCGGGAGCGGGTCTGTTGGGAGCGGCAAGTCTTGGCGGCTGCTCCTCGATGTCCTGGGACATGTTCAAATCAGCCCCGCCGACCGTCCAGGTCCGGCTCGAATCCAATCCCCCGGGTGCCGACGCCACGACCTCGCTCGGTCAGGGCTGCAAGACCCCCTGCTCCGTCTCGGTTCCCGCTCCTGACACCCCTTTCACGGTCGCTTTCGCGCTGCCCAAGTTCCAGCCTGCGAGCGTCCCGGTGAATGTGATCAAGAATCCCGGGGATTTCACCACACCCGCCTCGGTGACCACCGACCCGAATCCGGTGTTTGCGGAGCTGCAGCCGGCCACCCCGCCAAAACCGGTTCGCAAGCCGCACCGGCCCAGGAAGCCCAAACCGGCTGCGGCCGCGCCTGCCGCAGCACC
>NZ_JALBHA010000740.1:0-2252 GCF_023006445.1 Bradyrhizobium sp. SHOUNA76 | reverse complement strand
CGCCGGCTCGAGCTGGTCCAGCGCCTCGACCACCGTCGGTCCCTTGTACCAGCCGATCCGGCCGGTGCGCTCGGCGACGCCGTCGCCATCGCGGGCGGAAATCGGGATCACGGCCGTGGGCTTCACGCCGAGGCCGCTTAGATGCGCGGAAATCTCGTCGCTGATCTCCTTGAAGCGATCGGCGGAGAAGTCGACGCGGTCCATCTTGTTGACGACAACAGCGACCTGCTTCACGCCGAGCAGATGCAGGAGATAGCCGTGCCGCCGTGTCTGGTCGCGCACGCCTTCGAGCGCGTCGATGATCAGCACCGCGCCGTCGGCCTGCGAGGCGCCGGTGATCATGTTGCGCAGGAATTCGGCGTGGCCGGGCGCGTCGATCAGCACGATGTCGCGCGAATTGGTGCGAAAGCGGATCTGCGTCGTGTCGATGGTGATGCCCTGGTCGCGCTCGGTCTGGAGCGCATCGAGCAGGAACGACCATTCGAACGGCATGCCGCGCCGCGCGCTGACCGCTTTCAGCATTTCCAGCTTGCCGTCGGGCAGGCTGCCGGTCTCGTGCAGCAGGCGGCCGACCAGCGTCGACTTGCCGTGGTCGACATGGCCGACGATGACGATGCGGACCTGGGGGCGCGTGGTGCCGTTCGGGGTCGCAGGCGAAGCGGGGGTGACGATCATGTTCATAACGCGCTCGCGTCCTTGATCAGAGATAGCCGGCGACGCGAAGGCGCTCGAAAGCGTCCTCGGTCTCGTGGTCCAGCGCGCGCCCGGCACGCTCCGGCACCTTGGTCTGTTCGAGCTCGATCAGGATCTCGTCGATGCTCGTGGCGTTTGAGGCGACCGGATTGGTGATGTCCTGATCGCCCAGCGAGCGGTAGCGCTTACCGTTCTGCGACAGATAGAGCGGGATGATCGGGATGTTCTCGCGCTTGGTGTAGGCCCAGATGTCGGCCTCGGTCCAATGCAGGATCGGATGGATGCGCAAGTGCGCGCCTTGCGGCGGCGAGGCGTTGAAATGATCCCAGAACTCCGGCGGCTGGTCGCGCACGTCCCAATTGCCTTCGAGGCCTCGCGGCGAGAACACGCGCTCCTTGGCGCGCGTTGCCTCCTCGTCGCGGCGGATGCCGGCGATCAGGCCGTCAAAGCCGTATTTGGCGAGCGCCATCTTGAGGCCCTCGGTCTTGCGCGCGGCGGAACGGGCGGCGGGCGGCAGCGTCGGATCGACGGCATCGATGGGCGGGCAGGGCTCGACACGCAGATCGAGCTCCCACTCTTTGCCGTAATGATCGCGGAACCGATACATCTCCGGAAACTTCTTGCCGGTGTCGACATGGAGGGCCGGGAACGGCAGCCGGCCGAAGAAGGCCTTCCGCGCCAGCCAGATCATGACGTTGGAGTCCTTGCCGAGCGACCACAGCAGCGCGATCTTCTTCAGCCGGGCGAAGGCCTCGCGAAAGATGTAGATGCTCTGCGCCTCGAGCTGGTCGAGATGGTCCATGCTGGGCGCAACATCAGCAGAAAATTCTTGCGAGCCCCCGCGGCTGAGGGGGCCCGGGCTGCTCACTCCGACAAGCGCGGAATCGTCCTTGAGAAGATGCATCTCTGCCACTTTGCGTTTGGAGGCGAAAATTCTATAGTCACTGCGCGAAGTAGAAGAAAAAATTTTCTCTTTGCGCGCTCGAAACGACACATATATAGAAAATAATTCCAGTCAACCCCGTATCGGGGGAAGCGAGTATCGTATGCGGTTCTTGCCGGTGTTTCTCGATCTCAAGGCCGGTCCGGTGGTTCTCATCGGTGCGGGCGAGCTTTTGCGCGCCAAGTTGCGCGTGCTCGCGGCGGCCGGCGCGCGCATCCGCGTGCATGCGATCGACGGCAATCAGGATCTGGGGCTCAGCTCTGAGGACGCAGCCCGCATCGAAATCGCGGCCGGCGATCCGCTCACCACCGATCTCTCGGGTGTCATCGCCATCGTCTGCGCCGGAGCAGGCGACGTCGGCGTTGCGATGTCGGCGCGGGCCAAGGCGCTCGGCCTGCCCGTCAACGTCATGGACGACCTCGAGCATTCCAGCTTCATCTTCCCGGCAATCGTCGATCGCGGCGATGTCGTGGTCGCGGTCGGTACCGGCGGCACCTCGCCGGTGGTGGCGCGACGCGTGCGCGAAAAGATCGAGGCGCTGCTTCCGGCGCGCATCGGCGAGCTCGCCGAATTCATCGGCGGCTTCCGCAAAGCCGTCAATGAGCGCATCGCCGAG
>NZ_JALBHA010000073.1:0-18255 GCF_023006445.1 Bradyrhizobium sp. SHOUNA76 | reverse complement strand
GCCGCGAGCCTCTCGGCCGCGGCGCGCATGATGTTGAAAGCGCGCTCGCTCGCAGCCTGTAGCGCCGGATTGGCATCGACCGGCAAGCCGGACTCGAACATCGCGTTGTAAAATGCGGGCTCCTCGCGGGCGAAAGCAAGATAGGCCCTGCCGACGCGCTCGAACGCGGTGACCGTGTCGGGATGCCCGTCGTCCCAGGCCGCGGTCAGGCGCGCCTCGAATTGCTCGAAACCGCGCTGAGCGATCGAGGACAACAACTCGTCGCGGTCCCGGAAATGCCGATAGGGCGCCGCCGCGCTGACGCCGGCCATGCGCGCGGCATCGGCGAAGGTGAAGCCGGCCGCGCCCTTCTCGGCAATCAGCCCGAGAGCGGCCTGCAACAGGGCTTCCTTCAGATTGCCGTGGTGATAGCCGCGCTCGGCGCGGCGCTGCTCCTTGCGCCAGCTCATGTGAACGATCTTTACATGAGCCAGGCGTGAAGGTCACTAGCGGGAATCGAGCGCAATGAATCCCGTACTTCCACGGGTGATGCCGGGCCGGAGCGACGACTCGCGCCCGGAAATGGCGCCTTGGCCGCAGCTACATCTGCGGAATTGGCAGCACGGGCATGACCTCAATCGCCTCGCCCGGGAAGATCGCAAAATGCGGATGGTTCTCGAACAGTTTTGCAGCTTCCTCTTGCGAGGCAGCGCGCACCACCGTGAAGCCGGTCAGCGCATTGCTGATCTCGGTGATGCCGCTCGCGTCGATCCTGCGGGTCTTGCCGAGCGGGCCGCCCATCTCGACGATGACGTCCTTGTGCTTCTCGACCCAGCCGTGCCAGGCGGCCATGCCCTCGCGCTCCTTTGCCTTCCGTTCCGCCTCGGGCATCGCATGCCAGGCCTTCATCTTCTCGCCACTCATGCTGCCGAGGTAAATGGCGAGGAATCCGTGTTCGGTGCTCATCGGTCTCTCCCTTGTTGATATCGTGATGACGGCCGCGATCTCTTCGCGGCCAATGCGGGCTATGTCTTCAGGTCGTCAAAACCGGCGGCGGCCGCTTGCACGTCGGGCGGAAAGTCGCCGATCTCCTGCACCTGCCTGATTTCGATGATTTCGTTCGGCGAGGCCGGGCACTGCTTTGCCCAGGCAATCGCCTCGGCCCGCGAGGCCACCTCGATCATCCAGTAGCCGCCCAGGACTTCCTTGGCCTCGGCGAATGGGCCGTCGGTGACAATGGGCTCGCCGGTCGCAAACGACACCCGTGCGCCCATCGACGGCGGATGCAGACCGTCGAGCGTGATCAACACGCCCGCGTCCTTAAGCGTCTCGTTGTAGCGCATCATCGCCGCGACGCGCTCGGGATCGAGTTGCACGTCCGGCGGCGCGGTCTCGTAGCCGAGCGGAATCATCAGCATCATGAATCGCATGAGGTGTCCTCTGTACTCCCGTCATTCCGGGCGCGCCGAAGTTGGGCCGCTGGAGTGACGACGGTGCCGTTGTAAGACGAACGCGGCTGCCCAAGACCGACAAGGGCGAGGAAATTTTCTCAAGGAAATCTCCGCGGAGGCCGACAGAGCCGATGTCGTCAGCGCTGCCGAACCCGCTGCCCCTGGGGAACTGCGTCAACACGCCGCGAAAAATAATTCCCGCCTCGCCCGTACAAATACGGCCACCATATGAACTCCCGCGTGCATATGGAGCCAGAACGCTCGCCGGTTGAAATAGATGGCTAACGCACGTGAAATACGGGAATAGGCCGTGTGGTTCGCCTGGGTTTACAAACGCTCAACGAGAGCATGCAATTTTTAGAGCGGGAGAAACCGGTACGTCAGTGCCGATTCGCGCTACAAATTGCGGGGCATACGTGTTCAATTTCCAGAGCAAGAAGGTCAGGCACGCCGTCGCTGAGGTCGAGGCGCTCGACCGGTCACAGGCCGTGATCGAATTCGGTCTCGACGGCACCATCCTCGATGCCAACGAGAACCTGCTCAAGATGAGCGGCTACACGCTGGCCGAGATCAAAGGCAAGCACCACAGCATCTTCGTCAGCCCGGCCGAGCGCGAGAGCGCTCGCTACCGCGACTTCTGGGCCAGCCTGAACCGCGGCGAATTCCAGACCACGCAATACAAGCGTTTCGGCAAGGGCGGCAAGGAGGTCTGGATCCACGCATCCTATGCGCCGCTGCGCGACGAGAACGGCAAGGTCATCAGCTTCATCAAGTTCGCCACCGACATCACGGCGTACAAGATCAAGACCATGGAGGATTCCGACAAGTTCGCCGCGATCAACCGCGCGCAGGCCGTGATCGAATTCAACATGGACGGCACCATCGTGACCGCCAACGAGAACTTCCTGAGCGCGATGGGCTATTCGCTCGACGAGATCAAGGGCAAGCATCACGGAATGTTCGTGACGCCCGAGGATCGGGCGAGCGCGGCCTATGCCGCGTTCTGGGCCAAGCTGAACCGCGGCGAGTTCGAGGCCGCCGAATACAAGCGGCTGGGCAAGGGCGGCAAGGAGATCTGGATCATCGCCACCTACAATCCGATTCTCGACGATAACGGCAAGCCGTTCAAGGTGGTGAAGTTCGCGACCGACGTCACCGCCCAAAAGATGAAGGCGGCCGACAATGACGGACAGCTCGCCGCCATTCAGAAATCACAGGCGGTGATCGAATTCAACATGGACGGCACGATACGAACCGCCAACGAGAATTTCCTCAAGGCGATGGGCTATTCGCTGGCGGAGATCAAGGGCCAGCACCACTCGATGTTCGTCGAGCCGAATGAGAAGAATTCGCCGGCCTATCGCCAGTTCTGGGAGACCCTCAACCGCGGCGAATACCAGGCCGCAGAATACAAGCGAATCGCCAAGGGCGGGCGGGAGATCTGGATCCAGGCCTCCTACAACCCGATCTTCGATCTCAACGGCAGGCCCTACAAGGTAGTGAAATACGCCACCGACATCACCGCACAGGCCATCGGCCGCAAGAAGGCCGACAATGCGCGCGGGCTGATCGAGGCGGTCGCGGCCGGCAGCGAACAGATGAGCGCCTCGATCCGCGAGATCTCCGAGACCATGGCGAAGTCGCGCGAGACCTCCAAGGTTGCGACGACGAGGGCCGAGTCCGCGGACAGTCAGGCGCAGAAGTTGGCCGCAGCCGCGCAGGCCATGAGCGGCATCGTCGAGATGATTTCGGGCATCACCAGCCAGATCAACCTGCTCGCACTCAACGCCACGATCGAATCGGCGCGTGCGGGCGAAGCCGGCCGCGGCTTCGCAGTGGTCGCCTCCGAGGTGAAAAGCCTCGCAAACCAGGCCAAGCAGGCGACCGACACGATCACCTCCGAGATCGACGCGCTGAACGTCATTTCGGGCGACGTCGCCAGCTCGCTCACCGCCATCAAGGCCGCGATTGCCGGCGTCAACGAGTTCATCGCCTCCACCGCCGCCGCAGTCGAGGAGCAGAGCATCGTGACATCGGATATGTCGGCCAATATGCAGCGCGCGTCGGCGGAGCTGGCGTAGACGCCATCTCCTTCATTTCCACCTCCGTCATCCTTCGAGGCCGCTGAAGAGCGACCACCTCAGGGTGACGGTTTGAGGGCGTGAGCGCTCGACTCCATTGCCAGTGATCGAGCCCTTTGTTCTCCGGGCCAAAGCGCAGTAAAAGGAGCCGCGCTCACGCGCCGCCCTCCCCGGACACAGGACAAATCAACCAATGCCGCAAGCCCCGCTAAAGACCGCCCTCGTCACCGGAGCCGCGCGCGGCATCGGGCTTGCGACCGCGAAGAAGTTTTTGGCCGAGGGGTGGCGCGTGGCGCTGCTCGACATCGAGGGCGAGTTGCTCGACCGGGCGGTCGCCGAAATCGACCAAAGCGAGGCGACGCTGGCGCTGACCTGCGACGTTTCGGACGCAGCCGCAGTGAGCGCTGCGATGACGGCGATCGAGCGGCGGTTCGGCCGGCTCGATGCGCTCGTCAACAATGCCGGCATCGCGGTGTTCGCGCCGCTGATGGAGACGTCCGAGGCCGATTGGCGGCGTGTGCTCGAGGTCAACCTCACCGGCCCGTTCCTCTGCACCAAGGCGGCGGTGCCCTTGATGCGCGAGGCCAATGGCGGCGCCATCGTCAACATCACCTCGATCTCGGCGGTGCGCGCCTCGACGCTGCGCTCGGCCTACGGCACCAGCAAGGCCGGGCTCGCACACCTGACCAAGCAGCTCGCAGTCGAGCTCGCCTCGCTGGGCATCCGCGTCAACGCCGTCGCGCCGGGGCCGGTCGACACGGCGATGGCGAAGCAGGTGCACACCAAGGAGATCCGCGCCGATTATCACGACGCGATTCCGCTCAACCGCTACGGCCTTGAGGAGGAGCTTGCGGAAGCGATCTACTTCCTGTGTTCCGCGAACGCGAGCTACATCACCGGACAAATTTTGGCCGTCGATGGCGGTTTCGATGCGGCAGGTATCGGCCTGCCGACGCTGCGCGGTCCGTAACGGGTAGTACATTGTGGGGTGGGGCAGGAATTGTAGGGTGGGCAAAGGCGCGCGAGCGCCGTGCCCACCACTTCTCCGGATTTGCGGTGACGATGGTGGGCACGCTACGCTTTGCCCACCCTACGAAAACCGAGCTCGTGGAGTGCTCCATGCGACGCGCTTTCGTCAAAGCCCTGATGCTTGCATTCGCACTTCTGGTCAGCACGCCCGCCGCCGCCGAAATCCGCATCATCCAGTCTCCGGGCGGGCAGGTCGGGCCGTTCCTCGATTTGTTCGAAAAGGTGCGCGAGAGCGGCGAGCGCGTGGTGATCGACGGCCCCTGCCTGTCTGCCTGCACGTTGGTGCTGAGCATCGTGCCGGGCGAGCGCATCTGCGTCACCAAGCGCGCCGTGCTCGGCTTCCATGCGGCACGCTCGGTGGACCGGCGCGGGCGCTTCTATGCAGAGCCCGAGGCATCCGAGGCAGTGCTTGCCGCCTATCCCGGCCCGGTGCGCGACTGGATCAGCCGCCACGGCGGCCTGAGCTCCCGACTGCTGCTGTTGAAGGGGCGCGATCTCGCCGCAATCTATCCGCGTTGCCGGTGACGATTCGCGATCACGCGCGCTCGCCGCCGGTGACGATCAACGATCGGAACCGCTGCACAATTCAGCGAGGGAACTTGCCGTCTAGAAAAAAACCTGGACGACCGGCGCAAGCTTCATGCTGACGCAGATGAGCATTCCCCAAAGAGCAAAGTTGATTTGTAGCGCCGCCGCCATCGGTCGCTCCCTTCCAAGTCACGTCCACCCCAGCTTGTACTTATTGTGAAATAGAACTAGCGATTTTGACGCGGAGTTCACAGCCTAATATTACGCCAGTTGTTGTGCGATGCGATCTGCATCATTTCACGAAGCGGCCTCACTGCGCTCGCAAAGTGATGCGAGAGCAAATCGCCATATTCAGCCGGCCGGGCCACGCCGTTTCCCTTGAGTTCCATTTCAACCGACGCGACGCAAACCTTCTCACGCGCATTTTGCGCGCCGCGCCAAGAGGTCCGGCATGATTCGACACGGCTTCGTCTTGCTCACTTTTTGCGCAGCGCTCATGGGATGCGCAGTCGCGCAGGAGCGTCGTCCGATCGCATGGGACGGCCTCGGCCGAGACCCCAACATAGCGCCGAACCGCCCGCACGTCACAAAGCAGCGCGTGACGAATCAGGCAGCCGCGACAAGCGATCCCAATCAGGAGCGGGAGAGAGTGCTCGGCACCTTGCGGCCATACTCGGAGGCCTGGTGGGCGGTGCATGACGAGATCGAAGCGGAGAACGACAAGCAGCTCGGCACCAAGCTCGTGATCTGCCCCAGCTGCGTTCAGTCGCCGCGGCAAGGCGAAGACGTGACGGGATCGCTCCGCTGAGACCGCTCACGATTGATCCGGACTTGACCCGTTGAATCCCCTCTCCCGCAAAATGGAGAGAGGGGACTGCGGCTCGTTAGATCAGGCAGGCGCTCGCGACCGTCACATTCCGTCCGCCGGGCAGTTCACCATCCAGGGAATGCCGAACTTGTCGACGCACATGCCAAAGCCCTTGGCCCAGAACGTCTTGCTGAACGGCATGTTGACGGCGCCGCCGTCGGCGAGCGCGTTGAACTTGCGCTCGCCATCCGCGGGATCCCTAACCGTGAGCGAGATCGCAAAGCCCTGCGGCTTGTGAAAATGCTCAGGCGGGGAATCGGAAGCCATCAGCACGCTGCCGTCGGGTAGTGACATCCGCGCGTGCATGATCATCTTTTCGCGCCCTGGCGTGGCGGGCACCTCCGGCGGTGCGTCCGAGGCGCGCATCATCGCATCGACCTTGCCGCCGAGAACCTTGGCGTAATAGTTGAACGCTGCTTCGCAATTGTCCTGGTAGAACAGATAGGGATTGAGCATCGTTTCTCTCCTTTTCGTTGGTCGTGAGGCTTATTGCTTCTCGGTGAGCTTCTTCAGGCTGGCGAGGCCGGCCTCGAAATCCTTGCCGATCATGCTGTCCATGTTGATGAACACCTGCATCACTTTCGACAGGAACGGGGCCGGACCGTACATCGCCCATGTGACCAGTGTGGCATCGCCTTGCGGCACAAAGGTGAATTCGGCGGTGTTGTGGCCTTCGAAAGGCCGCTCGAAATCGAGCTTGATGCGAAGCTTTGACGACGGGTTCGCCTCGAGGATCTCCATGTGGCCGGCCCCGACATTGTTGTTGCCGTCCCAGGCATAGGTCGCGCCCTTGCCGACCGCAGTTCCTCCAAAGATCCGCTTCATGGCGGGATCGCGTGTCTCGTAGGGTGACCAGGCGGTCCAGCGGTGGAAATCGGCGACCACCGGATAGATCGCGTCAGTCGGCGCCTTCACGGCGAGGCTGCGTTCGACGCGGAAAGTGTCGGGCTTGGTGAGGGCAAAGACGAGGATGCCGGCAAGTCCGGCCGCGAGGACGATGGCAATGACGGCAATGGCTTTCAGCATGAGGGGCTCCGTGGATACGGGCTTAGGACGAAGGAGGATGGCTGGGGCCGACAATTGATGGAATGAATTTTTCGATCGTCATTCCGGGGCGATGCGAAGCATCGAACCCGGAATCTCGAGATTCCGGGTCTGGTCCTTCGGACCATCCCGGAATGACGCGTGCCGCGTCACTTCGCCTTGGCGCTTTCCCTCGGCTTCGGCTGGCTGTCCCGGATCAGGCGATCGAGATGCATGCGGATGTGGGCGGCCTCTGCGGACGTGTTGGCGAGGGCGATGGCCCGATCGAAGGCGATGCGGGCTTCGTCGTTGCGGCCGAGCTGCATCAGGAAGGCGCCGCGCACGCCGTAGAAATGGAAGTAGTTGGCGAGCTTCGGCGCCAAGGGCTCGATCAATTCGAGCGCGGCTTGCGGCCCCCGCACCTTGGAAACCGCGACCGCGCGGTTGAGCGTCACCACGGGAGACGGCTGCACAAGCTCCAGCGCGCCGTAGAGCAGGTCGATCTGCGCCCAGTCGGTCTCCTCCGGCGTCGCCGCGCGGGCATGCAGCGCGGCGATTGCGGCCTGGATTTGATAGGGCCCGCTGCGGCGGTGGCGCATCGCCTTGTCGATCAGCGCAAGCCCTTCCGCGATCATGGTGCTGTTCCACAGCGAACGGTCCTGATCGTCCAGCAGGATCAGCGAGCCATCCGCGGCAAAGCGCGCGGCACTGCGCGCATGCTGCAGCAAGATGAGCGCCGTGAGCCCCATGATCTCCGGCTCGCTCGGAAACAGCCGGAGCAGCAGGCGCCCCAACCGGATCGCCTCCTCGCAGAATGGCTTGCGGATCTCGGCGGTGTCGCCGCTCGCCGAATAGCCCTCGTTGAAGATCAGATAAATCATCGCCGCGACACCGGCGAGCCGCTCGGAGCGCTCGACCGCGCCGGGCGCTTCGAACGGCGTCCCCGCCTCCGCGACCTTCGCCTTGGCGCGGGTGATACGCTGCTCCATCGCCGCGTCCGAGACCAGGAAGGCGCGCGCGATCTGCTTCACGGTAAGGCCCGAGACGATGCGCAGCGCCAGCGCGATCTGCTGCGTCGCCGGCAATTGCGGATGGCAGCAGATGAACATGAGCCGCAAGATGTCGTCGCGGTAGTGCGAGCCGTCGAGCCGCTCGGCCAGCGCGCCTTCGGCGTCGTCGAGATCGGAGATCGCCTGGTCGTCCTCCGGCAGCGGCTGCTGCTTGCGGGTCCGGCGAACCTCGTCGATGGCGGCATTGCGGCCGACCATGATCAGCCAGGCCGCAGGATCGCGCGGCGGCCCGTTCTGCGGCCAGGTCTTGAGTGCGCGAAGGGACGCGTTCTGGAACGCCTCCTCGGCGGTGTCGAGATCGCGGAAATAACGCAACAGCGCGCCGACCGCCTGGGGTCGCGCCGAGGTCAGCGCGGTTTCGATCCAGGCGGTGTCGGCCTCGCTCACGTCAGATTCCCTCCGGGCCGGAACACGCCGACGGGACGCACCTCATAGGCGCCGCCGGGATTGGCCGCGCCGAGGTCGCGGGCGACGTCGAGCGCCTCGTCGAGATTCTTGCAGTCGACGATGTAGAAGCCGAGCAGCTGCTCCTTGGTTTCGGCATAGGGGCCGTCGAGCACCAGCGGCGGATCTTCCTTGCGCAAGGTCGCCGCCGCGGTGGTCGGCAGCAGCCGCGCGACCGGCCCGAGCCGGCCCTGCTTGGTGAGATTCTCCTGCACCACGGCGAGCTTCTTCATCACGGCCTCGTCCTGCTCCTTGCTCCAGGAGCCGACGAAGTCCTCATCGTGATAGCAAAGGATTGCATAAAGCATGGGCGACATTTTCCTCGTCTGTTCTGAAGACGCGCCAATATGCCTCGCCCCGACAGGGCTGCGGAAAGAATTTGCAAGAAAAAGCCGTTGGATCGTGCCAAGGAGGGCGCTTCTTCAGCGGAACCCGACGAGGCACTTCGAATGACCATGGGCACACTCGCCGTCCTGATCAACAGCACGCAGCAGAACTGGCTGCCGGAGCGCTGGAAGGCCCGGTTCGACGCCGTCTGCGGCGGCCGCCGCGTGGTGCTGCTGCCGGATTCCGGGCTCGATCCTGCCGAGGTGCACTATGCCACGGTGTGGAAGCCGGTCCCCGGCGATCTCGCCGCCTTCCCCAATCTGCGGGCGATCTTCAATCTCGGCGCCGGCGTCGATGCGCTGATGGCGGACAAGAGCCTGCCAAATGTGCCGCTGGTCCGCGTCGCCGTGCCCGATCTGACCGCCCGCATGACCGAATATGTCGTGCTGCACGTGCTGATGCATCACCGCCAGGAGCTTTATTTGCGGGACTCGCAGCGAGCCAAACGCTGGGAGCCGAAATATCAATGGCCTGCCAGTGCCGTCACGGTTGGCGTCATGGGACTTGGCACGTTGGGAGCGGATGCCGCCGACGTGCTGCGGCGGCTCGGCTTCCGCGTCGCCGGCTGGAGCCGCAGCCCGCGCACGATCGAGGGTGTCGAGTGCTTCCACGGCACGGACGGAATGGATGCCTTCCTGCGCAAGACCGACATCCTCGTCAGCCTGTTGCCGCTGACGCCCGACACACTTGGCATCCTCAACCGCGACGTCTTCACCAAGCTCAACCGCAACGGCGCGCTCGGCGCACCGGTGCTGATCAATGCCGGCCGCGGCGGCCTTCAGAACGAAGCCGACATCCTGGCCTGCCTCGACGACGGCACGCTGGGCGCCGCCTCGCTCGACGTCTTCGTGCAGGAGCCGCAGCCGGCGAACAGCCGGTTCTGGACCCATCCCAAGGTGGTGCTGACGCCGCACAACGCTGCCGACACCGACGCGGACGCGATTTCGGCCTATGTCGCCGAGCAGATCGCGCGGTTCGAGGCCGGCGGTGCGTTGGAGAACGTGGTTGACCGGGCACGGGGCTATTAGACTTAGCTGACTGGTTTTCGCTAAACTTCTCCCTCGGGTTATGATCCCGGATCAGCGCTCGCTTGTCCGGGACGACAGCTAGGATTTGGCCCCCAACATCACATCGATCGCGCCCTTCACGATGGCTTCGAGATCCTTTCGCGACACGCGCGCGCGCGAGCGGATGGCGATGGTGTGGATGGTGGCTGATGCGATCTGTGCCAGCACGACCGGATCGGCGCTCTCCGGCAACTCGCCCTTCTCCCTGGCGCGGCGGAAGCAGTTCGCAAAGGCCTTGTCGAGCTCGGTGAGCCCGTCAAGCACCATGCCGCGGATCTCGGGATCACCGACGGCTTCCGACGCCGCCGTCACCACTGTGAAGCAGCCGCGCGGGCCGGTCTCGCCGGACAGATAGATGTTCAGCGCGGAGGCGAAGATGCGTTCCAGCCGTTGGCGCAGCGGCATCTCCTCGCGAAAGATCATAGCCATGGAGGCCCCCGCTTCCTCGCGGTAGCGCTGATAGCTCTTGATGTAGAGTTCGCGCTTGTCACCGAAGGCGCCATAGAGGCTCGGACGGTTCATGCCGGTGGCCTCGCTGAGATCGTCGAGCGAAGTCGCGGCAAAGCCCTGCCTGCGGAACAGGTCGAGCGCCTTGCCGAGTGCGACCTCGGGCTCGTAGGCCCGCGGGCGGCCGCGGCGCTTGGGCTGTTCGGGCGGCATGGCTGGCGGCCCTTTCGATTTTTGTACCATTTCGCAAATAATCCTTGACCAGCCCCATATTATGCAAGATAGTACAAAAATCAATCTGGCCAGGTTGAGCGAAGATTCAAGAATTGCCCCAAGGAGGCTACAGATGGATCTCTTTTTCTCGCCCCTCGCCTGTTCGATGGCAACACGCGTCGCGCTGTACGAAGCCGGCGCCGAGGCGAACTATCTCGAGGTCGACCCGCCGACCAAGACAGTGCTGAGCGACGGCTCCGACTTCCGCGCCGTCAATCCGATCGGCCTGGTGCCGACGCTGCGCACCGACGAGGGCGTGGTTCTGACCGAGAACGCAGCGATCCTGCAATATATCGCGGACCGTTTCCCGCAATCCGGGCTCGGCGCTACCCAGGGCATCGAGCGAACGCACCTGCATCAATGGCTGTGCTTCATCGGCACCGAGCTGCACAAGGGCTTGTTCATTCCCGTGCTCGACCGCAAGGCGCCGCAGGAAGCCAAGGTCTATGCGCTGGAGAAGAACCTGTCGCGGCTCGACTATCTCGACAATTACCTGAAGGGGCGCGACTTCCTGCTCGACCATTTCAGCGTGGCGGACGCCTATCTCGCCACGGTCATCAACTGGACCATGGCGACGCCGCCGATCGAGCTTGCGAAATGGCCGAACGTGAAGGCGTATTATGAACGCATGCGCCAACGGCCCTCTTTTGCCAAGGCGATTGCGGAAGAGTTCGAGCTGTACAAGGCCGAGCAGGCACGGAAGAAGGCCGCGGCATAGTTCGGATTGAACGCCGCATCGCTTTTCCTCGATCAAGACGTCGTCCCTGCCGACAGGACCGGGACGACGTTTGCGTTTCGCAAAGCGAGGAGCTCTTGCGACGAAGCAATCCAGGATCTTTCCGCGGAGGGATTCCGGATTGCTTCCGCCTTCGCCAAGGCTTCGGCGGACAAGCCGCTTCGCTCGCAATGACATGCTGCTGATCCCGTCATCCTGAGGTGCTCCCCATGGGACGCAACGCGTCCCATGGGGAGCCTCGAAGGATGAACGGCCGAGATGCAGCCGGGCCGTCGCCTTTCGAGGCTTGCTCTGCAGCGCTACGCGCAGCAGAGCGCGCACCTCAGGGTGACGGTCATAGGGTTTTGCCACGCTTACTATCGCAGACACGACTTCTCGCCCTCGCAGCTTGTTTTGCCCGAGCTTTGCTTTCGTCTGGCACCCTCTCGAAAGCAAAGGGCGCAGGGAAGGCCGGGCGCCGGCTGGCACCCGAAGTCCCGCGTGTGCGAAAGAGCGCGCACGGGGTGGACGACAGGTGACGCCGGGACATCCCGGCCTTCCCTGCACGGATGGTTTCACGGTGTCCTTCGTGCTCTCCTCGGGGAGCGATGCACTATTGCCCCCGTCGCCTTGCGGACGATTGATGCGCGCACCGGTTGGCCGCCACATCTCCGCGAGGCTTGACGCACAGACCCCGGGCGTCAGGACCACACGACTTCTCCGTCCGCGCGCGTCCTCGCTGGGTTCTCCACGGCTGGCGTGCGCTCACCGTGAAGACCATTCGAAGACGCTGTCAGCGTCGTGTCGTATCGCGCCTGTCGCTGCTCACGGGTTTCCCCGCCCTGCAATCCACATCGCGCGCCGACGCCGTCGCGGCCACCGCATCCCGGCCCGCGTCCCGTGACGATCGCGAAACGCCCCTTGTGGCGGGCGGGATGGCCAGGCTTGTACGGCAAAACCGAATTTCTGTAAATTAGAATATTTTTGCGGAGAGATATCGACCCAGATCTGGCGTGTTTTGCCCGTCGGGCAGCACAACGGATGGTGGGCCGGACGGGCCAAACCGGCCTGAGAAACCCGTTTCGGGTTGCGACATCCGCCCACGCGGCCTCGGTGTCGTCTGCGGATCTGACGAAGAGCAAAGCGGCAAAGAAGTCCACGCCTTTCGTGGTGCGACATCACGAAATTTCATGTCGTCGACGGCGGATATTTCGAGAATTCCGGCGTGACCACCGCGGTCGAGATCATCAATCGTCTTCAGCGTCGGGCGGGCACATGCTGCACGCAGGCCCGCTTCCATCTCATCGTTCTGACATCGGGCGAGTACAGCAAAGGCAGCTCCAGCGCGTTCAGCGAGGCGGTATCTCCGGTGGTCCGCTATTCAACAGCCGAACGGCACGAACCTATTCGACCGTCGATCTGGCAACGCGGGATCTCGGCGTCATCAAACGTGATGCCACGGACGCGCGGGCACGAATCAGCCGGGTGCAACGAGTCAATTTCGGCGACTACGTGATACCGCTGCCTCTCGGCTGGCGTCTGTCGAAAATGTCGGCGTCCGAGATATTCTTCCTGACCGGCCGCGCCGCACACTGCGCGCCCGACGATAACTTTGTGCAGACATCGAAGATCACGGGGTTCGGACCAGGCGATTGCGTGCAGCGACTGATCCTGCATCAGCTCCGGGGGGATGACCTCGGCACCGCGCTCAGGGAGGCTCAGGCAAGCTATCCACCAGTCAAGCCATAGAGCAGGCGGTCTCGGACTGGCGGCTGCCAGCGCCACCATCGGCCTACTTACCCGTACAACACCCGCGGCAGGATCGTGACGATGCCGGGCCACAACGTCAGCAGCAGCACGAAGCCGATCATGATCATCAGATAGGGCAACGTGACGCGCGCGATGTAGCCGAGCCCGTCCTCTGTCAGGCCCTGGATCACGAACAGGTTGAAGCCGACCGGCGGAGTGATCTGCGCCATCTCGACGGCGAGCACCAGGAAGATGCCGAACCAGATCTCGTCGAACCCGGCCCCCTTCACGATCGGCAGCACGATCGGCAGCGTCATCACGATCATCGAGAAGCCGTCGAGGAAGCAGCCGAGGATCAGGTAAAAGACGATCAGAACCACGATCAGCATGAAAGGTGACAGGCCGAGCCCTTTGACGAAAGCGGCAACCGCCTGCGGGATGCCGAGGAACGCGGCGGCATTGCCGAGGATCGAGGCGCCCAGCACGATCAGCGCGATCATCGAGCAGGTCACCACCGAGCCGATCAGCACGTCGCGCATCACCTGCTGCGACATCGAGCCTTGCGCCCAGGCGACCAGCCCGGCGCCGAGCACGCCGACGGCGGCGGCCTCTGATGGTGTCGCGAGCCCGCCATACATCGAGCCGAGCACGCAGGCGATCAGGAACAGCGCCGGCGCGAGATCCTTCAGCGCGGCGAAGCGTTCGCCCCAAGGCACCTGCGAGAGCTTTGCCTCCGTCTCCGGCACCATCGCCGGCTTGAGGCTCGTGTGCAGCATCACCCAGCCCATGAAGGTCGCGGCGAGCAGCAGGCCGGGCAGCACGCCGGCAGTAAACAGCTTGAGAATGGAAACGTCGCCCAGCACGCCGTAGATGATCATGATGTTGGACGGCGGGATCAGGAAGCCGAGCGTACCGGCGCCGGCGAGCGAACCAATTGCGATGTCGCGGGAATAGCCGCGGCGCAGCAGCTCGTTCAGCGACATGCGGCCGATCACCTGCGTCGTCGCCGCCGACGAGCCCGAGATCGCCGCGAAGATGGTGCAGCCGATCACATTCACATGCAGCAGACGGCCCGGCAGCAACCCCGCCCACGGCGCCAGGCCTTGGAACAGCGAGCGCGACAGACGGGTGCGAAACAGCAGCTCACCCATCAGGATGAACAGCGGCAGCGCCAGGAGTTCCTGCGTGGTCAGGATGTTCCAGGCGTATTGCGGCAACAGCTTGTCGAGCGGGATCGAGCGGAACATCGCGAGCAGAAGCGTCGCGGTGAGCGCCAGCGTGAGGCCGATCCAGACGCCGCACGCCAGCAGCGCAAACAGGATCGCGAACAGGGCGACGACTTCGATGGTCATGCGATCTTGAATCCGGGTGCGGGCGAAGCGGTCATTCGACGGGCGAGGCCTTCATGCGGTGATCCTCCAGCGGCAGGCCGAGCACGGCCTGGATCGCGCGCGCCAGGAACTGGAGCGTCAGCAGCAGCATGCCGAAGGTGACGACCGCTTCCGGAAACCACAGCGGCGTGTCGCTCGAGGTCGAGACCTGGCCGCGGACATAGGCGCCGAAGGCAAACTTCGCCATCGCGGAGGTCAGGAACGCCATGAAGGCGAAGCCGGCGGCGGCCGAGAGGATTTCGATCGCACGTTGAAACGGTGCGGGGACGTTCTTCAGCAGCAGCACGACACGGATATGGCCGCCGACGCGCAGGGTCATGGCGGCGCCGAAGGTGAAGGACGCCGCCATCAGGTAGGAGGAATACTCCCACGCGATCGAGATGGTCGGCGGGAAGAACGGCAGGAAGTTCGAGAGGAAGCGGGTTGCGACCTCGCACAGCATCAGCAGCGTCAGCGTCAGCAGACAGCCGCCGCCGATCCAGCCGTCGAGCCGGCCGAGACGGTCGATGCCGTCGAGCAGGATGCGCAGCGGCACTGGCGCCGCTGCGTTGAGACTCTGCGGAGCTTCGGTCGAGACGCTCACCACGGCTTCACCCTCAACCACGCTTCATGTCGGCGAGATAGGCCTTCACGGGCTTGTCGGCGGCAGGCACGCGCTTGAGGAAGGCGTCGAGCTGGGGCGCGGTCTTGGCTCGGATGTCCGTCATCATCGCATCCGAGACCGGCACCACCTCCATGCCGCCCTCCTTGAGGCGGTTGAGGCTGTCGACGTCGGCCTTCAGCGAGTTCGCCCAGAATCCCGGCTCCATCTTCGCGGCGATATCCGCGACGAGCTTCTGTTGATCGGCGCTGAGCGCCTTCCACGAGTCGAGATTGACGGTGAGCATCTGCGACGACCAGACGTGGTTGGTCGGGTAGACGTATTTGAGGAATTCCCAGAACTTGCCGTCGACGCCCGACACCGACGATGTGGAGACGCCCGAGACCGCGCCGGAGGCGAGTGCGGGAATGGTTTCGCCCCAGGGGATCATCACGGCCGCCATGCCGATCGCATTCAGCATGTCGACCGCATTCTTGTCGGGCACGCGGATCTTGATGTTCTTGAGGCCGTCGACGTCGGCGACCTTCGCCTTGAGATGCAGATACTGCGTCGGCCACGGCACGATGTAGAGGATCTTCTGGTTGTTGCGCGCGGCGATCTTCTCGTATTCGGGCCGCACGTATTTGTGCAGCACCTTCAACTCGTCGACGGAACCACAGAGAAACGGGATGCTCTCGACGCCCATGAAGGGTTCGTCGCCGACCTGCTGGATGTTGAGGACGTCGGCGAGCGGCACCAGGCCGTCGCGCACGGCGCGCAGGTGCTCGGGTCCCTTGAAGCCGAGCTGGCCGCCGGCCTTCACGGTGATGGCGACCGAGCCGCCGCTCTGCTTCTTCACCTCTTCCGCGAAGGCCATCGCGTTCTGGGTGTGGAAATTGCCGTCGGGCCATACCGTCGACATGTCCCAGCTCGTCGTCGCCGCCCGCGCGCGGGTCGAGATGTGGCCGGCGGCGAGCAGCGTCGCTGCGCCCGCGGTGAAGTTCCGTCGCGTGATCATTGAGCCCCTCCGTTCGCTACGCCAAACGCCGGATGGCGTCACCGCGCATATCCATAAACTGCAGCCGCATTATCGGCGGACACGAGGCCGCTTTCGATGTCGTCCTTGACGGCAGCCCGATCTCGCTCGGCTGGTGCACCGATGCCGGCACCGCCGGGCGTCAGCACCACGAGACGGTCGTCCGACGGCACCTCCTGAAAGCCTTTTCCGCGCAGCTTCTTTCCGGATTTAAGCCCGACATAGCCGGCCTCGCCATTCTGGCCGCCATCGCGGCCGCGCGGCGGATGATCGATGCGGTCGAATGCGGCCAGGATATCGAACGGCGCATCGACGCCGCTGCCGACCTCAATGATCTGGCCGAGGCCGCCGCGGGTGCGCCCTGCCCCGCCGGAATCCGGACGCAGCTCCTTGCGCCAGAAGATCAAGGGCGTCTGCGTCTCCGCGATCTCGACCGGCGTGCCACGCACGCCGCTGGGATAGGCGGTGGCCGACAAGCCGTCCTTGCCGAAGCGCGCGCCGGTGCCGCCGTTGCTGGTCACCGCCATCGAGAATCCGTAATTGCCGCCGACGCCCGAGCGGGTCTGCCCGCGTACATTGAGATTCCACAGGCACGAGGTGCCCTCCGCCGGCACGCGCTCGGGAATGATCTGGCGCAGGCAACCGAACACCACGTCGGGCAGCATCTGGCCGATGATGTGGCGCGAGGCGACCGGCGCGGGCTTCGGCGCATTGAGGATCGCACCTGATGGCGCCGACACCGTCAGCGGCGAGAGCGAGCCGGCATTGTTCGGGATCTGCGAGGCGACGACGCAGCCGAGGCCGAACACGGTGTAGGCCGTGGTGTACGAAAGAGGCACGTTGATGCCGAACTTCGAGGCAGCGGAGGTGCCGTCAAAATCGACGTGGATGCCCGCATCCGAAATCGTCAGCGTCGCGGCCAGCGTCACCGGGGCATCGTAGCCGTCGACCACCATGGTGTTGCGCCAGCTGCCCTTCGGCAGCTTTGCGATCTCGGCCAGCACGGCCTCGCGCGAGCGCTCGCAGATGTAGTCGCCGAGCTCGTCGAGCGTGTCGATGCCGAACTCGGTCATCATCTCGACCAGGCGCTCGCAGCCGACATCGTTGCAGCCCGCGAGCGAATAGGTGTCACCCTCGGTATCGATCGGCAGCCGCGTGTTGGTGCGGATCATCGCCATCAGCGTCTCGTTGACGACGCCCTGGTCGATCAGCTTCAGCATCGGGATGTAGAGCCCCTCCATGAACACGTCGGTGGCATCGGGCCCGAAGCCGATGCCGCCGATGTCCATGAGATGGCTGGTGCAGGAGAACAGCGCGACGACCTTGCCGTCCTTGAAGCAGGGCGTGGTGACGACGAAGTCGTTGAGGTGGCCGGTGCCCATCCAGGGATCGTTGGTGATGTAGGCGTCGCCCTCCTTCATCGTCTCGATCGGAAAGTGGTTGATGAAATGCTTGACCGATTCCGCCATCGAGTTGACGTGGCCGGGCGTGCCGGTCACCGCCTGCGCCAGCATCCGTCCCCTGAGGTCGAATACGCCGGCCGAGAGATCGCCGCATTCGCGCACGATCGGGCTGAAGGCGGTGCGGAGCAGCACCTGCGCCTGCTCCTCGACCACCGCGATCAGCCGGTGCCACATGATCTGAAGGTCGATCAGGCTCGCGCCATTTGCCTTGCTCATGATCAGGCCGCCTTTCGTTCCATGACGATGCTGCCGGCACCGTCGATATGGGCGTCAAAACTGGTGGAGACGAAGGTCGAGGTCTCGTCCTCCGCAATGACGGCGGGCCCGGCAATGGTCGCGCCGGGCGCCATGTCCTCGCGGCGGTAGAGCGGGATCTCGATCACCTCGCCGGCGCGACCGTCGAAGAATTTTCGACTGCCGACGGCCTTCCCGGCCGGCTTGCGCGCGACCGAAGCGACGGTGGGCGGATTACGCGCCTCCGTCGTAGCGAGCACCGACCAGCTCAACACCTCGATCGCGGCGCCCGGAATCGCGCGCTCGAACATCGCGGCATAATCCGCCTCGAACTTCTGGCGCAGGCCGGCAAGATCGGCCGCCGTCAGCCGCCGGTTCGGCAGCTCGACGGAGATCTCATGGCCTTGGCCGACATAGCGCATGAAGGCGGCGCGGCGCTC
>NZ_JALBHA010000739.1:0-2259 GCF_023006445.1 Bradyrhizobium sp. SHOUNA76 | reverse complement strand
TGGCTCGATGTCGGCGGCGCCAGCGCCTTCTACGGGGCCGCCCCGCCCTTTGCGCAGAAAATGTTCGCGGGCCCTCCGCGCGCCGATCTGACCGAGAACCTCGGAATCGCCTTGGTGCCGCGCGCGACCGATCCCAACGCCGGAAAGCCCCCGCAGGACCCGCACTTCCCGCGCAACCCGCCGAGCGACTATCAGTCCTACTATTACTTTGACGGCGTCCCGAGCCCAGAGAATTACCGCCTGCACGACTGGGCCAAGGACCACGCCCACAACCATCTCGGCGGCACCATGCGGCCCTGCCAGGCGGTCCCGGAGATGAGCCCGTTCTACATCGAGTTCGAGGAATATCTTGGCGGCTACAATTTCGGCACCGGCAACGCGCAGCTCGACTTCGGGGATATGAAGTTCGACTGGGCGTGCGGGTAGCCTGGGGATCGCCGGGCACGCGCAGCAGCATAGACCAACGGGATTGCCTGGGACGGATTTCCGGCTATTTTGCCGACATTGCTCGCCCCAGGAATAGTCCCATGCGCAATTGCGTCGGCTTCGTTGTCCTTGCCTTCGTCGTCCTGAATCCCGTGACCCTGCAGGCGGCCAACCGCTGTCCTAGCGATTTTAGTGTGGAACATCGTCTCGATGCCGAGCAGAAGGCGTCCCTCAATCTCAATGCACGCGAGCGCGCCGCCATCGAAGACCTGAAATACGCGACGATGCCGCCGATCAGGGACAGATACGACAAGAAGGAAATCGATCGCGACGAGTACAACCGTCTCACCGACCTGCGCGACCATGCTTTGAGCTGTATCGACGCCGACAACAATCTGAAGGATCAGCAGGCCTATTACACCGAGCAGCTCAAGCTGATCGATGCCGGCTGCAGCAAGGGCCCGGTCGACAAGATGTACGTCGGCTGGTTGAAGGAGGGCGAAGCCAGGAAAGCCAAGGCCTGCGCCAAGGCCGACCTCGAATATCTGTCCGGCATGATCCGGCAGCTCAAAGAGATCCAGGCCGACAAGCTCGCCCAGGAAGAAAAATCCACTCCGGCGGTGAAGGCGGCCGATGCGAGCCAGAGGCAAAGCCAGTTTTGCGAGAAGATAAGATCCGTCAGCTCCGAAGCCGCAACCCTCTTCGCTGCCATCACGAAGGAGAAGAAGGAGCAGTGGTTCATCGAACCCGGCACGCTTGGGAGCAAGGGCGTCAAGATCAGCGACCTCGCGGCGATCGACGAGTACGTCACCCCCGTGACCCTTTCGCAGGACTTCCTTTCGACCTCAGCCGTGTGCGCGATAGAAATGGGGACCGACAAGGACATCACGTTGCGCATCGTGCCGACCTATGAATGCGACTGGAAATACGACAAGACCACGCGACGCGAGCTGGAACAGCGTACTGACAAGCTCATGAATCTCGTGCGTGGCTGCTTCGGAACGACCGCCGAAGCCGGCGACTTCAACCGCCACGAGTTTGTCGGCGACGGCAAGGTGGCTGTTTCGGGTGATCTCTATTTTGGCGAGGGCAAGCCGTCCCGCATCTATCTCAAGATCAGGAAGCACACGCCAACGGAAGATGCGGCTTGCATTCACTACGGCTTCCAAAAGAAGGCCGAGGACAAGCAGCTCTGCATGACCCGCTTCCGGTGACAAAAGATGCCGCTCCGCGTGGCCCGATCACGCCCCGCGCTTCGGCCCGATCGCCTCGAACCCCGCCTTCTGCTCGTCGCTCAAGTCAGCCTCGAAATCATCGAAGGCATCAGCGACGCCGTTCACGGCCTGCAGCATCGTCTCCAGCCGTGCCTTGGCGGCAGTGAGGCGGGCTTGCGGGGTCGCGGCGGGCTGTGACGGGCAGGCACTGAGCGTTTCCATGGTGCGCAGGGTGGTGTCCTGCAGCACCTCGAGGCGGGCGCGGGCGGTCTCGTCGAGGCGAAGCGTCGCGGCGATGTCGCCCGCGGGCCATTGCTGCTGCACGAGCTGCTCATACTGACGCTGCAGCTTTTCGTCATAGCGTGGATCGCTGTTGGGATCGCATGCTGATGCAGCCTGCGTGTCCTTCTTCTGGCCCGCGGCCAGCGCGGCGCGGCGCTCCCTGGCCAGCCCGTCAAGCTTTGTCTTCTGGCCGTCGTCGAGGAGCCCCTCGAATTTCGCGAGCGCCGGCGCAAACGTGTCCATCGCCTTGATCATGACCGTGAGACGCTCGCGCATCAGGCCGAGGCGCTCCGCCGCGGTCGCGGGCACCTCTGCCGGGCAGGTGGCGCGGATGCTA
>NZ_JALBHA010000738.1:0-2269 GCF_023006445.1 Bradyrhizobium sp. SHOUNA76 | reverse complement strand
GACCTCGCTCGCCGCAACCACGCCAACCGCAACGACAGCCGCGTCAGCCGCATCGAGCCCGGCCGCGACCAAGCCGAAGCGGCGCGCGCCCTCGGTCGAGGCCCGCGTGATCCGCGAATTGCATCGCCACGGGATCTATTGGTGATTGACAGGTAGCCCTCTTCATCGAGCGTCCATTCACCAGCGATAGCCGAGCGTCGCGATAACGGTCAGCGGTGCGCCGCGGTAGCAATATCCGACCTGGCACGTCGTGTAGTGCAGGTTGAACAGGTTCTTGGCGTTGACCTGGAACTGAAGTCCTTTCAGCTCCTTCGCCGCCTGGCCGAAATCATATTTCAGCGCCGCGTCGACCAGGGTCACCGAGCTATTCTTGAACGTGTTGAGGTCGTCGCCATAGCTCCATGACATATAACGCGCACCACCGCCGATGCTCAGTCCCGCAAACGGGCCTGCCAGCGGCAATGTATAGTTCGCCCACAGCGTCGCAGTGTGGGGCGGATTTCCCGACGGAAACTTGCCGACCAGCGCGCTGTCTCCGGCCTGCTTGGTGACCATGTCGAGATAGGTGTACGACGAGGTGAGGTCGAAACCGCCGCCGAGGCTCGCGAGGCCCTGCAATTCGAAGCCGCGGCTCCGGATCTCGCCGCGCTGGACCGTCACGCCCGTTCCCGTCGTCACCAGGCCGCCATCCTGCGTCAGGTCGAACACCGCGGCGGTGACGAAGCTCCGCGTCCCCAGCGGCTGATACTTGACGCCGATCTCGGTCTGCTCGCCGGTGGTCGGCTTGAAGAAGGCACCCGAGGGATCGACGCCAAGATTGGGAAAGAACGAGGTCGAATAGGCGACGTAGGGTGCAATTCCGGAATCGAACACGTAGGTCAGCCCGGCTCGACCGCTATAGGCCTGTTCGGATTGCTGCTGCCGGGTCAACGCGAACAGATCCTCGCCGGTGGTGCGGACCCAGTCGCTGCGGCCGCTCAGCGTCAGGATCCAGTGATCGAGCTTGGCCTGGTCCTGGATGTAAATTCCAGACTGGGTCTGCCGCTGCCGCGTCGAGGACGAGATCGCGGGATCGGGAATCGATTCCGGCACGTAAGCCGGCGCGGCCAGATTGAGATCGGAGACGCCGAAGCCGAATCCCTGCTTGTCGTTGAACTTCGACGAGGTGTAGTCGGTGCCGATCAGGAGCGTGTGCTGCACCGGGCCGGTCGAGAGCTTGGCCTCCACCTGGTTGTCGATGATGGCCGATTGCAGCGTGTCGTGGACGTAGCCGGTGTAGCGCGAGACGACATTGCCGACGGGCGCACCGAGAAAGCCGACATAGCGGGTGACCGCATCGACGTCGACATAACGGAATTTCTGGCGAACGGTCACGGCGTTGTTGAACGCATGCTCGAACAAATAGCCGACGCGTCCCTGTTCCTGATCGAGCGAATTGTAGGACGGGCTGCCGGTGAAGATGTCCGTGGTGGTGCCGGTGCCCGAAGAGTAGGTGAACATCGACCCGGGCGTCTTCGATTTCTGGTAGGCGCCGAGAATCGTCAGGGTCGTCGACTGATCCGGTTTCCAGGTGACGGCCGGAGCGACGTAGGTGCGATTGTCCTTGCCGCCGGGCACGAACACGTCGGCGTCGCGCACGACGCCGGTCAGCCGATACGAGAACTGGCCGTTGGGATCGATCGGCCCCGAGAGATCGAAATTCCCCTGGATGCGCTCGCGGTCGCCGAACAGCGTCTGCACCTCATGGAACGGCTGGCTGGTCGGTAGCTTGCTCTGCAGGTCGATCAATCCGCCGGGCGAGCCGAGGCCGTAAAGCGCCGAGCTCGGTCCGCGGACCACGGTGATGCTGTCGGCGCCATAGGGCTCAGTCTTGAACACGCTGAGACCGGCGCCGACGAGGCGCAACCCGTCGAGATAGACACCGTTGTAGGTAACGTCGAAGCCGCGGATCGAGATGGCGTCGAAGCGTGGATCGTAGCCGGAGGCATCGATGCGGACGCCCGGTTGATAGCCGACGGCCTCGGTCAACGTCTGCACGGCGCGATCGTTGAGCTCCTTGCGCGTCACCACCGAGATCGACTGCGGGCTCTCCAGCAATGGTGTGTTCGTCTTCGTGCCCGCCGTGCTGCCGCTTGCAACATAGCTGCTCTCGCTCGACGCATTGCTACGGCCGCTACCAGCCTCGCGCGTATCAGGGCTTCTGGCTTGGCCGGCTGCGGAATTGCGCGGCGGCGCGGCGCGGCCACGCTGCGATTGCGAGGCGCGCTGG
>NZ_JALBHA010000737.1:0-2276 GCF_023006445.1 Bradyrhizobium sp. SHOUNA76 | reverse complement strand
GCTTTCCGCGCTCTCGGCGGCCTTGACCATAGCCTCGCCCGCGGCAGTCAGCGTGCAGCCGGCGGTGTGCCGCTCGAGCAGCTTTGCCTTCAGGCTCTTCTCCAGCGCGGTCAGCTGACGCGCCACCGTGGTGTGGTTCAGGCGCAAATTCTTCGACGCCTTGAGGATCTGCCCGGCGCGCGCGACCTCCAGGAATATCCTCACCCGCTCCCAATCCATTGACGACACCCTCTCCGACCACTCTGGCTATAACGACACTTTTTGCACAATAGAGGCGTATCATCGTTCATTGATGTGCTTGGTAGCTGGGAGGAACGCACCCCGCTGACCCCAAGATCATGATTCCCGTGCTCTAACCAGCTGAGCTACCGCACCATAGGGATCGCGGCGGCGAAGAAGGCTGATCTTACGAACGCGCGGCCCCCCATCCTCTTTTCCACTGTGTGGTTCAGATCACAGCAGAATCGCGCGCCTCCGCCTACAATGACCGCGCATGGCCGCAAACAAGGTAACGGCGGTACGCTCGAGGCTGCGGAGGCGATCAACAGCTACGGACTTTTCGAGGCCGCCAGGGTGAAGAGCCCGGCGGCTTTTTTTCTTGCAAAGCTCGCTTCTATCGATTCGGGGACGCGTCGGACGACTTCCGCTCCTCGCGTTCGTCCTCCAGCTGCCGTTCCGCTTCGAGCCAGAACTCCAGCTCGCGACCCGTTGGCCGGCCGGCCTGCTCCCAGAGCTCGTACGCACGCGCGCGCACCTGGCCGCGCCGCATCATGCGACGAAGCTTTCGCGTCAGCTCTTCGGCGAAACTCCTGAAGCGCTGGCCCGTGGTTTCGTCCTTGACGAGCGCCGCCGCTCGCGTTGCGAGTTCGATCTGGTGCTCGATCTTTTTCTGCTCGTCCACCGCCGACACTGCCATGGGATAAGGATCGTCTTCAGAGCCCGTGCTGGTCAGACACTGAATTCCTTTCGGGGATGGTCTGTTCCCTCAACAGCAGCGCGTAGCCAGTAGGATGGGTAGAGCGGAAGCGAAACCCATCAAGTCCGGGCGAAGAAGCAATGATGGGTTTCGCAAGGGCTCTACCCATCCTACGCGCTCCGCTAATCCACCCTACGCGCCGTCACATCGACGCCGTCAGTGCCACGTCGTGTCGGCTTCGACGATCACCACGCGTATCTCGGGATCCTCGGTCGTGTTGCAGGTGCAGGGCATGCCCTCACCGCAGCGGCAGCCGCCGGGCTGTTCGCTCCAGACCCGGAGCGGATGGTTTTCGCAGACCCATCCCAGACCCTGGCAGAATGGGCAATTCTTGTCGGTCACAGCGTATCCGGCGTCCGCAACGTGTTCGACTTGTCTTCGTTGCGCAGCTCCTGCTCGGCGGCGCGCCAAAATTCGTCCTCGCGGCCTTCGGGCTTGCCGGCTTGCTCCCACAAGCGGTGCGCGCGGTCTCTGATCTCTTGCTCGGTCGGCTCGGACAATTGCATCTCCTGCTTGTGAAGCGCGGCCCCACCCTGGGGGGTATGAGGGGCTTGGAGGCGGGGTCGCGCAGGCCAGCAATCGGCGGCGAAGCTGGCCCGCGGATTCAAGCGTCGATCCCGCGCGGGAGTTCCTAGTCGCGGATGCGCCAGACGAGGACGCGACGGACAATGTGCGCCGTGCGGCTTGGCGCCCAAGCCAGGCCTGACAGATCGGACGTGAGGAGATTGAAATGGTAGCGGGAGAGGGACTCGAACCCCCGACCCCAGGATTATGATTCCCGTGCTCTAACCAGCTGAGCTACCCCGCCACAGGGTCGCGAACCGCCTGATACGGCCGATCTCGCGAACGCGCGGCATATAAAGAAGGGGGCGGCGGGAAGTCAAGCAAAGTGGTCCGCCTTTTTCCGCCTTCGCCAAGGCTGCAACGGGACAAGCCGCCTTGTGAATACGGCTCTTTTTCAATGAGTTCGTCATGGCCGGGCTTGTCCCGGCCATCCCCTTCGCTGCAATCCCAAGAACGTGGATGCCCGGGCTGAAGCGCGAAGACGCGCTGCGCGCTTCTGCCCGGGCATGACGGCATTTGGGATGAAACGAGGCCTATTTCGGCCTTACATTCGGGTCGCCGCCGGGGCTGCCGGGGGGCGGGATCACCGGGGTGTTGCCGCCGGTGTCGGGGGCCGGAGCGTGCATGTCGGGATCGACGCCGGAGGGCGGGCAGAGCACGCCGTCGGACTTCGCCAATTTGTCGCCGAGCGGTTCCCGGGACTGGCCGGTGGTGGTGCCGTCGGCCTGGCGGTTGG
>NZ_JALBHA010000736.1:0-2278 GCF_023006445.1 Bradyrhizobium sp. SHOUNA76 | reverse complement strand
CACCGGATGAGGCCGTATCGGCCGGCGCCGCCTTGTCCGCGCCCTGAACCTCGCGCTTCGTCGTGGAGGACCGCTCGTCGCGCGCGGTCGCGTCCTTACCGGCGGATTGCGTTTGCGGCTTCGCGGCAGGCGCGGCAGCGATCTCCTGCCCGATCACGACGGCCACGACTGACTGGTCCTGGACGTCTGCGGCATGATCGACCGGACGTTGTTTGTCCGACGATCTGTCGGTCTTCCTGTCGGAAGGCTCCTTCGTGGACTTTGCTCGCTCGGATGCCGCGATGTGTTCCTGCACCGCCGCGTCCTTCGTCCTCTCCTTTTCGACCGAATGAGCCAGACGCGGGCGCAGCGTTCCGGTCTTCGCGATCGTCTCGCTGCCGTCATCCTTCAGGGCCTGCCTGGCGAGGTTCGAGACGGTGTGGAGCAGATCGTTGAACGAGGAGCTTCCCTGCGATTTCGCTCCGGCGTTCTTTGCCGAACGCGACGTCCCGCGCATGTTGAGGCTCTCGGCGAGGCCCGAGAAAAGCTGTCCGGAGGTTCCAGTGAGCTTGGTCATGGACGGCGGTCCCTGGTGAGGAGTTCGAGTTCGCCGAGCTGCTTCTGCGCGCGCGCCAGCGTCACGGTCGATGACGCCAGATCGAGACGCGCCGGCGTTGCCGGAGGCTTTTCGGCGGCGGCGGATCCGCCGGGGAACGGCTTGCGGATGTCGAGCGCGAGCTGCACCGTGGCATTCAGCAGCGGGACGTCGCGCTCGGGTAGCTTCGACCGGTCGAGTGCCTTCAGCTCGGCGAGACCGCCGTCATATTCGTCGGTGAGCGCGCGTGAGGCGCCGCGAAAGAAATGCGCCCGCTCCCGATCCGCGGAGGCGTCGGCGCTGAGCGTCAGTGCCCGCTCGCCGGCAAGCCGCGTCACGACCAGCTGTCCGCGCAGCATCGCCGCGCGCGCGATCACGAGATAGAGCTTGAGGCGGCTCGCGCGATCGATCTGCTCCAGCAGGGCAGCGATCCGCGCAAAGCGGCGCCCGTCGAGCGCCAGGCTCGATTGCGTCAGCCCCGTGGAGAAGCGCTGCCAGAAATCGCCGGCATAGATCGAGTTGCGGTAATGGCGGATATAGGCCAGCGTCAGGAACTCGAACTTGTCGAAATCCTCCGCCTGCCCCACCAGCAGGATCTCACGCCGCAGCGCCGCCTCCTCCACCAACGTGCCGGGCAGCAGCAAGCGTGCATCGTCCAGGCGTTCGATCGCGAACGATGCCTCGGCACGCGCAAACAACGCGCCCTGGACCAGCGCGACCTGTCCGCCAAGGCCCGAGGAAAGCGTCCGCGGCTTGACGTCCTTGAGCTGCTCCCTCGCCTCCTCTTGACGACCCTCGACATAGGCGAGCGCGCCGTTGAACAGCCGCTCGTCCACGTTCATCTTGTCGCGCGGCAGCTTGCGGACGATTTGCGGCGCGCCGCCGCTGAGCAGATAGATGACCACGGCCTGACTGTTCTGCGGATTGCTCCACACGGCGGGATCGGCGGCGAGAAACTTTTCCCCGATCTGCCGGATCAGCGCGACGTGGCTGCCGTGCGCGGCGGTTTCGCCGTTGGCGATGCCGTCCTGCACCGCCTGCAGCGCGCGAACGAGCTCATAAGGCTCGCCCGGCTGGCGCGCGGGCTGGGCAAGCGCGTTCGACGCCGTGAACGGCAGGAGCAGCAGGGCGATGCAGAGCAGCGGCCTGATCAAGGGCGCTTCTCACGGATCAGGATCTCGATCCGGCGGTTCTGCGCGGCAGCGGGATCATTCGGAAGCTTCGGCCGCCGGTCGGCGTAACCTTCGACATGCTCGATCCGCTGCGCGTCGACGCCGGAGCGAACCAGCATGTAATAGGCCATCTGGGCACGAGCGGTCGACAGCCGCCAATTGTCGTAAGTCTCCGAACGATATGGCCGATTGTCGGTATGGCCGCGGACGATGATCATGCCCTGGCGTTTCGTCAGCAGCGGCCCGATCTTGTCGAGCACGCGGATGAGTTCGGGCCGCGGCTCGGCCGAGCCGACCGCGAACATGCCAAAGCTCGCATCGTCGGTCAGGCTGATCAGGAGTCCCTCCTCGACCTGACGCACCTCGGCCGCCGGCCCGGCGCCGGCCTTGATGTCCGACAGCGCGTCCGCGATCGCGGACTGAAGCTGCTTGACGGTCGGCTGCTGGGTTTGCGCCGCATCGCGCGTTTCGCTCTCCTTCGCCGTATCGTTGGCGCGCGCCTGCGCGGCGGCGTTGGCTTGAACGCTCGCTT
>NZ_JALBHA010000735.1:0-2293 GCF_023006445.1 Bradyrhizobium sp. SHOUNA76 | reverse complement strand
GCAGCACCTCGCTCAGCCGCTCCTCGAGCTCGTCGGCCCGGATCGCGTGCGCCATCGCGAGTTCCGCGCCGCGTCGCCCGGAGCGCGCGATCACCACCGCAATCACCACCAGCAGGATGAGGACGAGCGCACCGAAGCCGATCAGCGCATCGATGATGCGCACCGGCCAGTCGCCAATCAGGAAAATAATCTCGTTCATGTGCCCTTCTAACGCGATTCGCCGATATTCGCGAACGAAGAGGGAACGTCAGGGGTTAACCACTCCCTAATTTTTATGGTTAACGAAAAGCGAAGTTTTATGGTTAGCGAGGGGTTAACGGGGTTCCCCACCGCATTGACCGCATCCGGCATGCGGCTTAAATCGCGGCCATGGCCCTCAGAGAAATCATCATCCTGCCCGACAAGCAGCTGCGCTTGGTCTCCAAGCCGATCGAGAAGGTCACCTCGGAGATCCGCAAGCTTGCCGACGACATGTTCGAGACCATGTACGACGCGCCCGGCATTGGCCTCGCCGCGATCCAGATCGCGCAGCCGCTGCGGCTGATCACCATGGACCTCGCCAAGCGCGATGAGAACGGCGAGACCACGCCGCTGCCACGCGTCTTCATCAACCCCGAGATCATCGCGTCCTCCGAGGAGCTGTCGGTCTACGAGGAAGGTTGCCTCTCGATCCCCGAATATTACGAGGAGGTGGAGCGCCCTGCGAAGGTGCGAGTGCGCTTCACCGATCTCGACGGCAAGGTGCACGAGGAGGACGCCGAAGGCCTCTACGCCACCTGCATCCAGCATGAGATCGACCACCTCAACGGCGTCCTGTTCGTCGACTACCTCTCGAAGCTCAAGCGCGACCGCGTGATCAAGAAGTTCGAAAAAGCCGCCAAGCGGGCGGAGTGAGTTGTAAGCAATTGGCGTTGCCGCACGCTCCCCTGCGCTGCCTCCCCCCTTGCGGGGGAGGGTGGGGGAGAGGGGTAGCCCAGCAAATGGTCCAACCGGGGCAATGAACCAATCTGCGCTCATTCTGAAAGAGCGCGTCGTGTGGCGCCCCTCTCCCTAACCCTCCCCCGCAAGGGGGGAGGGAACGCAGCGAGTTCTGTTGATGCCCCTCCGCCTCATCTTCATGGGCACGCCCGATTTCTCCGTGCCGACGCTGCTCGAGCTGGTCGCGCATGGCCACGAGATTGCGGCCGTCTACACCCGCGCGCCGAAGCCGGGCGGGCGGCGCGGCCTGCAATTGCAGCCGACGCCGGTCGAGGAGGCCGCGCGAAAACTCGGCGTGCCCGTGCTGACGCCGAAGACGCTGAAGACCGAGGAAGCGCTGGCGGAGTTCAATGCGTTCGATGCCGATGCCGCGGTCGTCGTTGCCTATGGCATGATCCTGCCGCAGGCGATCCTCGATGCGCCCAAGCTCGGCTGCTACAACCTGCACGCTTCGCTGCTGCCGCGCTGGCGCGGCGCGGCGCCGATCAACCGCGCGATCATGGCTGATGATGCCGAGAGCGGCGTGATGGTGATGAAGATGGATGTCGGTCTCGACACCGGCGACGTCGCCATGGCCGAGCGTCTTGCCATCACCGACAACATGACCGCGGCCGATCTGCACGATCGCCTGTCCAGGCTCGGTGCCGACCTGATGGTGCGAGCCGTGGCCGCGCTCGCCCGTGGCGGGCTGCAGCTCAGGAAGCAGAGCGAGGACGGCGTCACCTACGCCGCCAAGATCGACAAGGCCGAGGCGCGGATCGACTGGAACAAGCCCGCGCGCGCCGTGCTGCGCCACATCCACGGCCTCTCGCCATTCCCCGGCGCCAGGGCTGAAATCGAGAATGCGCGCGTCAAGATCCTGCGCTGCGAGCTGGCGAAAGGTGCTGGCGCGCCGGGCGAGGTGCTCGACGATCATCTCACCATCGCCTGCGGCGAGGGCGCGATCCGCATCCTCGAGCTCCAGCGCGAAGGCAAGGCGCGGATGCAGGCCGCGGACTACCTGCGCGGCGTGCCGCTGAAGGCGGGCGCGAGGTTCAACTAGCCAACTTGTCATACGCGGGCTTGACCCGCGTATCCATCTTCTAACAAAACTCTGTCCCAGGCGATGGATTGCCGGGTCAAGCCCGGCCATGACATCGGATAGAATCGGATAGATGCCCCGCTACAAGCTCACCATCGAATATGACGGCGCGCCGTTCTTCGGCTGGCAGGTGCAGGAGACGCTGCCCTCGGTGCAGGGCGCGTTAGAGGCCGCCGTGAAGGCGATGACCGGCGCGGATCTGCGGGTGCATGGCGCCGGCCGCACCGATTACGG
>NZ_JALBHA010000734.1:0-2294 GCF_023006445.1 Bradyrhizobium sp. SHOUNA76 | reverse complement strand
GGGCGCGGCGGCTTCGATCGCGGCCTGGCCGAACACCGCCGCCATGGCGTCGAGCCGGGCCTGGTTAGCGACCCAGCGCTCCCCGCTTTGGCCATTCCAGTCGGCCACCTGATAAACTTTTTTCTCTGCCATGCCATTATCCTTGTTCTGATTTGTTCTTAACTCGGAATCCTTTGATCGAGGCGAGGGGTCCGGATCGATGCCAAAGCCCGCATCGTCTCGAACAGATGCGGTTACGCTGACGATCTTCTTGCCACGGGCCTCTATCGCACCACCGCTGATCTGCTGGCGTAGGCGCTCCGCCAACAGAAACGCGCTGCCAACACCGGTTTCGCGCAGCAACACCACAAACTCCTCGCCCCCAAAACGCGCGACGTTGTCGACGGTCCTGACTTCGGCCTGGACGAGTGATCCTCTACTCGGCCCATGCCGCAATCCGTTCCGCAATCGCCTCGGGGGCCTCGATGTGCAGGAAGTGACCGACGTTGGGGACGACCTCCATCGCGCGCCGGGCGGCGAACCGATGTCGGTCATCGACTTGCGCAGGGAGGATGCAGCCGTCGTTGGCACCGTGAAGCTGCAACATGGGCACCGTGATCGGCCGAGACATACGGCGCGTCGCCCCAAGCATGCCGGGCCGCAGCATCGCCCGGTAGTACTTCAGAGGCGCGGGCATGCTCGCCCGCAGGTGCTCGTGTAGCTCCGCCTTGAGAGCAGGATCGAGCGAGAAGCCGGGCGACCACTGATGCCAGAGGCGGTCGATGAAGGCGAGATCGCGGGCGGTGGCGATCCAGCCGCTTCCCGGCAGTTGAAAGAGCCCCATGTATGAGCTCCGGCGCAGCTGAGCGGGGTCCGTCAGCCGGCTCATGAAGGTGAGTGGGTGCGGGATTGCGAGCGCGACCGCGCGTTCGATCCGCTCCGGCGCGGTGACGCAGGCATCATATGTGATCAGGGCACCCCAGTCGTGGCCAATCAACTCCACGGGTCGCCCGGGAGACCAGCGGTCGATCAGCGCGAGCACGTCGCTGGTGAGGGCTGCGAAGTCGAAAGGCCCCGCCGTCGGGGACGGCGCGTAACCGCGAAGCCAGGGAGCGACGACGTGACGGCCACGTCGGCCCAGCTCGGCAAGGAAGGGCTTCGCGGTCGGGGGATGGTCCGGGAAGCCGTGCAAGACGATCGTCGGTTGGCCATCGGGATCACCACCCTGCAACGCGTGAAAGGTGCCGTGTGGCAGGTCGAAGGTGACGTGTTCGAACTTCATGTGTGGGGCCTCTCCAACAGCGGTCGGACGAGAGATGCCGATGCTGGCTTCGGTGTTTCTGGTTTTGGACAGGTGCATCTCCTCAGGCGTCGGGTGAACTGCGGGGGCAGCCGGCCAGTCGGTTTTCGATGACACCGGTCCGGAGAAGGGAATCTGTGCTCTCAAACCACCATCGACTGCTGGGCGAAGATACCCGCCATCGCGCCCTGCGATGATGCCTGGGTGACCGAGGGCAAGAAGGTCGTGGTGAGGTCGCCGGCGGCGTAGATGCCGGGCATGCTGGTTTGGCGGCGCTCGTCGACCTTGAGGGCGATGCCGCCGGGCGTAGCCACGGTGGCGAGACCCAGTGATTCATGCAGGCTTGCGGACGGCTTGTTGCGCGGATGGGCGAACAGGATGTCGACCGCGACATCGGGGCCGGTATCGAGCTTGACGGTGGCGTTATGGGCCCCGTGATGGGCGATCCCGGTGATCCGGCCATCGACGACGGGTATGTTGCGGCGCGCCAGATCGGCCCGGATATCAGGCGGAATGTCGTGACCACCGGCGAAGAGGGTCAACCTGTCGGTCCAATCGTGGAACAGCCTGACCTGATTGTGCGATTGCGGGCCCGACCAGACGAGGCCCCAATGCTGGCCGGCGACTTCAAAGCCGTCGCAATAGGGGCAGGGCACGATGGACGTGCCCCAGCTTTCGGCAAAGCCCGGAACATCAGGCATCTGGTCGACGATGCCATAGCTCAGGATCACACGACGCGCCCGAAGGCTTTCGCCATCGGAAGTGAGGACCTTGAAATCGTCGAGGGCGCCCGAGACGCCGTCGGCCCGGGCATTGACCAGCTTGACCGTGGGATAACGCGCCAGCTGCTGCCGCGCCTCGGCCAGGATGTCCAGCGGCGGCTTGTGATCGTGGCCGAGCAGGCCATGCGAGTGGCCGGCGAAGCGATTGCGCGGCAGGCCGGTATCGAGAACGGTGACCTTGCGGCGGGCACGGCCGAGCTGCAGGGCGCCGGCGAGACCGGCAAAGCTGCCGC
>NZ_JALBHA010000733.1:0-2299 GCF_023006445.1 Bradyrhizobium sp. SHOUNA76 | reverse complement strand
CGTTGCCCGCGATCCGCGCGTCATGCCCGGGGACATCGCGCTGACGCAGCGCGAGCTCGACGTGCTGGCGCTCATGGCCGAGGGCGCCTCCAACAAGATGATCGCGCGCCGGCTCGGCATCTCCGTGCACACCGTCAAATTCCATGTCGGCTCGCTGCTCGACAAGCTCGATGCCACCGGCCGCACCGACGCGGTGGCGCATGCGGCGCGCCGCGGTGTGATCGAGCTGTGATGCCACCGGGTCTCACTTCGCCGATGTCGCGGGGAAGCTGAGCTGCACCATCAGCCCCGGCGCATTGTCGTGCAGCGCGACCTCGGCGCCGTGAAGGCGCGCGACGGCCGCCACCAGACTGAGGCCAAGCCCATTGCCCGGCGTGTAGCGGCTCTGTTCGAGCCGGTAGAAGCGCTTGAAGACGTGATCGCGCTGCTCGGCCGGAATGCCCGGACCATCGTCGGCGATGGCGATCACCGCGCTGCCGTCGGCGCTGCGGCAGGTCACCGTCACCTGCCCGCCCGGCCGGCCGTGCTTGATCGCGTTGTCGACGAGATTGGCGATGGCATCGAACAGCAGGTCGCGATCGCCCGTGATCGGCACCTGACGGTCTCCGGCAAGGCTGAGCTTTGTGGCGACCTGCTCGGCGGCGGCATCGTAGAGCTCGACGACCTCGCCGGCGATCTGGGCAAGGTCAAGCGCGCGGAAGGCGCCGGTGCGGGCGCGGGTCTCGATCTCCGAGATCCGGGTGATGGAGGCGAACATGCCAAGCACGGCGTCGAGATCGGCGATGGTGTCGCCGATCAGCGCGGCATCCGCCTCGCCGTTGCGCTCGTGATGATAGGCCTTTTCCAGCCGGCCGCGCATCCGCGTCAGCGGCGTGCGCAGATCGTGGGCAACGTTGTCGCTGACCTGCTTGACCTCGCCCATCAGCGTCTCGATGCGGTCGAGCATCTGATTGAGGCTTTCGGCGACGCGATCCCACTCGTCGTTGCTGCCGCGCAAGGGGATGCGCTGGTCGAGACCTGAGAGCATGATGGCGCGGCTGGTGGCATTGATCTGTTCGATCCGCCCCACCGTGCGCCGCGTCACCAGCACGGCGGCGAGGCCGGCGAGCACCAGCAGCAGGACGGCAACCGCCGCCATCGCGAGCTCGATCATGCCGGTGAAGCCGTCATGGTCGACGGCGTGGCCGAGCCGGCCCTCCACATAGGCGAGCGTGCCGAAATAGACATAGGCCATGATCGCCGCGACGATCAGCCCGAACGCGGCGATCGCGATCAGCGCCAGACGGAAGGTCGAGGAGCGGAGCGTCTTAGCCAGGAGCACGGAGGCAATATCCGATGCCGCGGATGGTGTGGATCAGCGGATAGGCCTGGGCATCGTCGACCTTGCGGCGGACGCGCCCGACATAGACGTCGATGATGTTGGTGGAGGGATCGAAATGCAGGTCCCAGACGTGCTGGAGCAGCATCGCGCGGGAGACGACGCGGCCCTCGTTGCGGACGAGATATTCGAGCAGTTGAAACTCGCGCGGCAGCAGCGGAATCTTTCGGCCACGGCGGCTGGCATTGCGCGCGATCAGGTCGATGGCGAGATCGCCGACCCGCAGCAGCGTCTCCTTGGCGATGGTCTCGCTGCGGCGGCCGAGGGCCTCGAGCCGCGCCAGCAATTCGGTGAACGAGAACGGCTTGACCAGATAGTCGTCGCCGCCGGCGCGCAAGCCGCGCACGCGGTCATCGACCTCGCCGAGCGCGGAAATGATCAGGAACGGCGCGGCGACGCCGTCGTCGCGCAATTGCCGCATCACGCTGATGCCGTCGACATCGGGAAGCATCCGGTCGATCGCGATCACGGCATAGTCGCGCGCGGCACCGTGGCTCAGCGCTTCGCGGCCGTTGGCAGCGAGGTCGACCTCGTATCCCGAGATCGTCAATTCCTCGACGAGCTGGCCTGCGGTTTCCGGATCGTCCTCGACGACCAGGATGCGGCGGTGACCTCCGGTCATGCAAAACTCCGCGCGACGATCGCCACCAGACTATCCCGTTCCGGGGCTGGACGGAACCGCCCGGTGGCGACCGCGACAATGGTGCGGTACGGCGATGCGACTACCAATAGTCTCCGCACACATTGACCCATTGCCATCCATAGGGCGTCCAGCTCCTGCGCCAGCAACCATCACTATAGCCGGCGTAGAAAAAGGGCGCGCCGAAGACGGCGAAACGGCGGAAGTGATGATGATGGAAGGCGTGGCGGCCGTGCCAGCCGGCGCCGGCGAAGCGTGGCCCGATCGCCGCGTGCGCGAAG
>NZ_JALBHA010000732.1:0-2307 GCF_023006445.1 Bradyrhizobium sp. SHOUNA76 | reverse complement strand
GCCGTCGCCGAACAGCACGCAGGTGCCGCGGTCGTTCCAGTCGAGGATGCGCGAGAAAGTCTCGGCGCCGATCACCAGCGCGCGCTTGAAGGCGCCGGTGCGCAGGAAATTGTCGGCGGTGGCGAGCGCGAACACGAAGCCCGAGCACACCGCCTGGAGGTCGAAGGCCGCGCCGTGGTTGATGCCGAGCGCGTTCTGCACGGCGACGGCGGTCGCGGGGAAGGTGTTGTCCGGCGTCGAGGTCGCCAGCACGATGAGGTCGATCGACTGCGCGTCGAGGCCGGCATCGCTGAGCGCGGCCTGCGCCGCCCTGATCGCCAGGTGCGAGGTGAACTCGCCTTCGGCCGCGATGTGCCGCTCGCGAATCCCGGTGCGCTGCACGATCCACTCGTCGGAGGTGTCGATACGCGCCGCCAATTGGGCGTTGGTCACCACCTGCTCCGGCAGATAGGAGCCGCAGCCCAGCACGACCGAACGAATTTGAGTCACGAAACAGCCTCCTGCGCGGCCTGCACGGAATTGAGTGCACCACCCTCGCGGTTGAGCATCTGATTGATCTTATTCAGGAGATCGTAGTGAGCCATCTCATAGCCAACATCGATCGCAGAGGCAAAGCCTTCGGCGCCGGTTCCGCCATGGCTCTTGACCACAATCCCGTTCAATCCCAGGAAAACGCCGCCATTGGACTTGTTCGGGTCCATCTTGTCGCGCAGGGCCTGGAAGGCGCCGCGCGCAAAGAGATAGCCAAGCTTGGACAGCCAGCTCCGTTTCATCTCATTGCGGAGTAATTCGGCCATCTGCCGTGCGGTTCCCTCGGCGGCCTTGAGCGCGATGTTGCCGCTGAAACCTTCGGTGACGATGACGTCCGCCACCCCCTTGCCGATGCCGTCACCCTCGACGAAGCCGACGTAGTCGAGCTCCGGCAGGTTCCTGATGCGCAGGATTTCGCCGGCCTCGCGAATCTCCTCGTGCCCCTTGATTTCCTCGGTCCCGATGTTGAGCAGGCCGAGCGTGGGGCGCGGCTTGTTGAACAGCACACTCGCCATCGCGGCGCCCATAACGGCGAGTGACACCAGATGGTGCGCGTCGCCGCCGATGCTGGCGCCGAGGTCGAGCACCACGGACTCGCCGCGCCTGGTCGGCCATATGCCCGTAATCGCCGGGCGATCGATCCCCTTCAGCGTGCGCAGGTGGAAACGCGACATCGCCATCAGCGCGCCTGTGTTGCCGGCGGAGACAGCGACATCCGCCTCCCCCTTCTTCACCGCGTCGATGGCAAGCCACATCGAGGACGTCCTGCGGCCGCGCCGCAGCGCCTGGCTCGGCTTGTCCGAACCACTGACTGCAACGTCGGTATGGATGATCTTCGAGGCGGCCTTGAGCTGGGGGTGCCGGTCGAGCTCAGGCTCGATCTTGGCGCGGTCCCCGACCAGCAGGAACTCGGTTTCGCGATGCCTGCCAAGCGAGATGGCCGCGCCCGGAATGACCACGGCGGCGCCGGCGTCGCCCCCCATGGCGTCAAGCGCAATGCGAACCTTGCTTGGCATAAAAGTCCTGGAAAACCTGGTCTGGTGCGGTCTTGAACCGAGCGGGGCCGCAGAATGGGTTCGCCATGACATGGCGACCGGTCAGGCGCCACGCCGCGCCCGGACCGGGGCGCGACAATAGCGTTTTGTTATCCCGAAACAACCTCTTGCCCCCAGCCTTTTGCATCCGGGTCGATCCGGGGGCGAACAAAGGAATGCTCAGGAAATACATAAAAAGATCAAAGGGATAAATCAGCCTCCCAAACCATTCCCGCAATTTCCTCAAGCCCTCTGGCAAGTGGCCTTTACGGGGAATGCCCAGCTATTTGCCTTTCTTCCTGCCCTTCTTGGTGTTGTCCTGGAGCGCCTTGAGCGCCGCGAAGGGATGGTCTTCCGGATCAGGCGCCGTGATCTCGGCCTCGAACACGGCCCCCTCCTTGCGCGGATAGGGGTCAACCGCCAGGAACAGGGCATCGGTGGCGATCCGGCCGAGGTCGATGATGCCATTGGTGATCGGCTCCGGCGGATCGATCACCTCCGGCGGCTCCTCATCGTCCTGCCCCTCCTCGATCAGGTCGGCCATCTTCCGAACCTCGGCCTCGGGAGCGAACACCAGGTCCACCTCCTCCTCAATCTCGCTCTCGATGGGATCGAGCGTGACCACGCAGGTCTGGCCGATCCGGGCCCGGACGGTGCCGGTCACCTGGACCCGGCCGCCGCTCTTGGGCACGACGTCAAGGTCGGCCTGGGCGGACAGCACCGCCCGCAAGCCGCCGACCTC
>NZ_JALBHA010000731.1:0-2312 GCF_023006445.1 Bradyrhizobium sp. SHOUNA76 | reverse complement strand
CGCCTTGCAGGTCGGCGCGCTGGTCGCTCAGGGCTTCGAGCCGCTTTTCCAGCTCGGGCAGGTTGACCGGCGCCGCGCGCGGCGACCGCGCATCGATCGTGCCGATGGTGAGTTTGGCTCCGCCTTCACCCTCGACCCGGATGGAGGACGTATCGAGGGCCAGAGGAAAGTCCTTCGCGACCAGCGTCGAGTCCCCGGATGGCAGGTCGACGGTGATGATGCGGGTGACGGTGGCGCCATCGGGATAGACGGTGACGGTGTCGATCGCCGAATTGGTGTCCAATTCGGCTGCCCATGACGGCGATGCCGTCGCCATGGTCACCAGAACCAGGCTCGTTGTCGCCAAACATCGTGCGGTGATGCGCATAAAGTCCCTCCTGCCGGTATCGCCGCGCCGCCAGCCGGACGCACGCGATCAAATGCCTCGCCAACATGGTTGGACGCGGCAGGGAAGGAACTGGTTCGATTGGGGTTTCCGTGGGGCGCCGCTGCGGCGTCACCATGGCCGCGGAACGTATGACATTGCCGCGGCAGTCCTCACGCCTGGGTTGGCGAGCCCTGGCCGAAGATGCGCCGCAGCAGATCGGTCACGTTCTTCGCGCCGGCTTTCTTCAGGATGCCGGCGCGGTAGCCTTCGACCGTCCGCGCGCTCAAATGCATGCGGCGGGCGATCTCCTTGTTGGTCAGTCCGGCGGCAAGGTGCTCGAGCACGTCGACTTCGCGCGCCGTCAGCGGCTCGCAACCGGGCAGCCAGCGTTGCCGGCTCGCGCCGGGCTGCGCGAATTCATCGATGGCCGCATCGATCCGGCCGACGATATCGTGGGTGCGGAACGGCTTTTCGATGAAGTCGGCCGCGCCGCTCTTGATGGCGTCGACCGCCATGGCGATGCTGCCATTCGCCGAGGTCACCAGCACCGGCGCCATGCAGTTTTCCTCGCGCAGCCGCCTGAGCATGTCGAGGCCCGAGCGATCGGGCGGCAGCTCCATCAGCACGCAGGCCGGCATCCGGGCCTTTGCCTCGGACAACAGAGACGCACCGTCAGCGAAGCAGATCACGTCATAGGCGCTCTGTTGGAGCGCAGTCGAAAGTTGTTCGCGGGAGGCAGCGTCGGTATCGATGACGAATACCTCACCCTTGGAAAGCATGTTTCCCGGCATAATCCCGATCCAGCAATGTCTTGGTCAAATGGCCCGAGACGGCAGCGGGCTCCATCGCCCAGCCGCGCCGTCGTGAGCACGGCATTCACGCCAGTGCTTCGGTTTCCCCTATGTATGTTCCGCCCGGTTCCTGGATTTGACGGATCGAGACAGAAACTTTACATTTCGGGACATCTGCGGGAATGGCTGGCAGGAACGGTTCGCATGACCGACCTCGTTCGCAGCGCAGGCTTGAGCTATTACCCGGAGATCGCCCGGTCGGTCGGGCTCGATCCCAAACAGATGATGCGCAAGGCCAAGCTGCCGCTGGCCTGCCTCGACAAGCCAGACACCCCCATTGCCGTCACCGGCCTGCGCCGTCTGCTCGAATTGTCGGCAGAGGCGTCCGGCGCCGAAGATTTCGGCTTGCGTCTCGCCGAGCGCGGCGGCCTGACCAATTTCGGTGCGGTCGGCCTGATCGTGCGCGAACAGGCGACCGTCGGCGAGGCGATCGAGGCGTTTTCGCGCTTCATCCATATCCATCATGACGGCATGCGGCTGGACGTTGCGCGCGGCAAGCAGACCGTGACCCTCACGCTGCACCTGCGCGGCCGTCAGCCGATCGCGCCGCGTCAGTCGATCGACATGGCGCTCGGCAGCGTCCACCGCATCATCCAGTCGCTGTACGGGCACGACTGGCGGCCGCAGGAGGTCCAACTGCATTATCCGCCGCCGCACGATCGCAAGCGCTATCGCGACTTCTTCGGCTGCCGCGTCACCTTCAACGCAGAGGAGGATGCGATCCTGCTGTCGGCGCACGACATGGAGCGCCGGATCCCGAGCGCGCATCCCCTGATCGCGACTTATCTGCGCAAGCGGATCGAGGCAATCGAGACACGGCCCGCGAGTTGGGAGGGGAAGGTCGACGAGGTCGTGCGGACCCTGCTCGCCAGCGGCGACTGCACGGTCGAGCGCGTCGCCGAGCATCTCGCCTGCACCCGCCGCACCATCCATCGCCACCTCGCCGCATCAGGCACGAGCTTCTCTTCCATCCTGGATGCACAACGCGCGGGTCTCGTAACCCAGCTGATCGACGACCCCGGCCGGCCGCTGGCCGACATCGCGGTGCAGCTTGGCTTCTCCGCGCAGAGCGCCATGGCGCGCTGGTTCCGCGG
>NZ_JALBHA010000730.1:0-2312 GCF_023006445.1 Bradyrhizobium sp. SHOUNA76 | reverse complement strand
CCGCTTCAGCCTCGTGCTCGCCGTGCTTGGAGCACTTATCATCCAGACCATGAACACTGGAATCTTGCTGTCCGGCTATCCGCCGGAATTCAACTTGCTGGTCAAGGCGGTCTATGTCTGGTGCGGCGTCTGCGCCGCGCTCGCCGGCGTGATCGCGGCGGCCGACATCATGGGCGCGGATGCCAACAATGCCGGCCTCTGGCTCGAGCTCGACGCGATCCTGGCCGTGGTGATCGGCGGCACCTCGCTGTTCGGCGGCCGCTTCAGCCTCGTGCTCGCCGTGCTTGGAGCACTTATCATCCAGACCATGAACACTGGAATCTTGCTGTCCGGCTATCCGCCGGAATTCAACTTGCTGGTCAAGGCGGTGGTGGTGCTCGCGGTGCTGCTGTTGCAATCGCCGAAGCTGACCGGTTCTGCTGGCATCGTTGCGCGGCTGCGGAGGACCAAAGCATGAAAGGCCTGCCGCCCGTCCTGATCACGGCCATCGTGCTCGTCGCAGGCTTTGCGCTCTGCGCGGTGCAATTCCCCAACATCGCCTCGACCCGCGTGGTCGGCAATCTCCTCACCGACAACGCCTTCCTCGGCATCGTCGCGACCGGCATGACCTTCGTCATCATCTCCGGCGGCATCGATCTCTCGGTCGGCTCGGTGATCGGATTCACCACCGTCTTCGTCGCGCTCGCGGTCGAGCGCTGGGGCATGCCGCCGCTGGTCGCCTTCGTTGCCATCCTCACGCTCTCGGCAGCCTTTGGCGCGGCGATGGGAGCCGTGATCCATGTCTTCGATCTACCACCGTTCATCGTGACGCTCGCCGGCATGTTCCTGGCGCGCGGCGCGAGCTTCCTGCTGTCCACGGAATCGGTGCCGATCACGGCACCCGTCTATTCGACGGTTTCCGACTTCGCGCTGCGGATGCCCGGCGGCGGCAGATTGACGGCGATCGCGATCATCATGCTCGTGATCGTCATCGGCGGAGCCTTGCTGCTGCAGCTCACCCGGTTCGGCGCCAATGTCTATGCGCTCGGCGGCAGCCGGGCCGCCGCGAGCCTGATGGGCGTTGCTGTGGGCAAGATGACGATCAAGATCTACATGCTGTCCAGCCTGCTGGCAGGGATCGCCGGCATCGTGTTCTCCTTCTACACCAGCGCCGGCTACTCGCTCTCTGCCGTCGGCGTCGAGCTCGACACCATCGCGGCCGTCGTGATCGGCGGCACGCTGCTCACGGGGGGGCAGGGCTCGGTGATCGGCACCTTCCTCGGCGTGCTGATCCAGGGCCTGATCCAGACCTACATCAATTTCGATGGTACGCTGTCGAGCTGGTGGACCAAGATCGCGACCGGCGTTTTGCTGTTCGCCTTCATCGCCTTGCAGCAGGGGTTGGTCGCGCTCGCGCGCCGGCCGGTAACGAAGAGCTTGGGAGCCGCGACATGACCTCGCGCATCGTCGTCATCCCGACGCGACGGGCTCACTCCAACCATGCGGAGGTCGCCCGCTCGATCGGCATCGACATCATCGCCGGCCGCTACGCGGAGGGAACGCGTCTGCCGGGCGATGCCGAGATGATCGCGATGTTCGGCGTGTCGCGGCCGGTGCTGCGGGAGAGCGTGAAGACCCTGGTCGCCAAAGGCCTGCTCACCACCAAGGCGCGCGTCGGCACCGTCGTGCGCGAACGCGCGGCCTGGAACATGTTCGACGCCGACGTGCTGGCCTGGCACTTGGACGCCGGCATCGACAAGCGCTTCCTCAACGACCTTGCGGAAATACGTCTGGCTGTCGAGCCGCGCGCCGCAATGCTTGCGGCGGCGCAGAGGTCGGAGGAAGATCTCGTCGAGCTTCGCCGCTGTATGGACCGTATGCGTCTTGAAGCCTCCGATTCCGTCGGCTTTGCCGATGCCGATCTCGCGCTTCACGTCGCCGTGGCGCGCGCCTCCGGCAATCTGTTCATGCGTTCGATCGGCCACGTCATCGAGGCGGCTCTGCGCGCCTCGTTCCTGCTCAGCGCACCGGTCGAGCTGGAGGACCGCGAAACCGTGCTGCTCTGGCATCAGAAGATCGTCGATGCCATCGCAGCGGGCGATGCCGAGGCAGCCTCGGAGGCGATGGTCTTCGTCATTCACAACGGCATGCATCGCCACGAGGGCGCCGTGATCGAGACCGCGCCGTCCGAGGCGTTGCCATCCGCGGAATCTGGAGAGAGTTCGTGACGGAACTTCGGATCGCCATCGTCGGCTTCGGCAAGATCGCGCGCGACCAGCATGTCGGCGCGATCGCCGCGGTGCCGGGCGCGACGCTGACCGCGGTTGCCAGCC
>NZ_JALBHA010000072.1:0-18427 GCF_023006445.1 Bradyrhizobium sp. SHOUNA76 | reverse complement strand
CGGGCGCGCGCCCTCCTCGCCCAGGCTCAGCGTGACGCCACCGCGGCTCGGGCGGCGCAGGCTGAGCGTAATGTTCTCAAACGACCATTTGCTGCCGCGCTGCTGATCGTCGACGATCAGATTGCCGTTCTTCAGACCGATCTCGTTGAGGTTCTGGCCGTCGAGACCGGTCATGCTCAGACTGTCGAGCCAGTCGAGGCCCTGAAGGATGCCGCTCTGTGCGGTCGCCTGAGGCGCGGCCTGGGAGGCGGCTTGAGATGGATCCTGGGTGGCGGGCTGTGTGGCGAATGGCGGCGGCGGGACGCCGTTGCGCGGGAATGTCGGCGGCAGGCCCGCGTCCTTCTTCGAGGCGACGCCGGTTGCCAGCGGCTTTGCGGTATCGCCAGCGGATACGGTGACAGTGCCGTCGGGCGCGATGCGGATCGCAAGTTCAGCGTCGACGAGATTGAGGCTTTCCGCACGCAGACGCCCCGTCAGCAGGCCCGCACCCGACAGCTTCACCTCGGCCTTCGGCGCGCTCGCGACGACGGCGTGATCGCGGTCGCGGACGATGATGTCACGGATACGGACGGCGATGCGGATCCGGCCGGCCCGCTCGATCTGGGTGCCTCCGATCTCAACCGTATTGCCGTGACCGATATTGTCCTCGATCGCTGCCGCCAGCCACGGCGTTGCGATGTCGAGATTGATGGGACCGGCACCGAGCCGCCACCACAGCGCACCGAAACAGCCGACGAAGATGACGGCGAGAGTCCCGACGACAAGGACGAAACGCTTCAGCCAGCGATCGGCGGACAGCCAACGGCGAAACGCCCCAAACCCGTCACCGAAGCGATGAAAGCCCGAATTGGAACGCGACAACAGCCGGCGCGCGCGATGGCCCGCGGCCGCCTCCTGATCCGGGTCCCAATCGGCATCGTCCCATTCCTGCGGCTGTTGCTCACCGCCGCGCCGATCGAAGTCCCGATTGTAATCCTGGGGCGACTTATTCCTTGCCATTGCCTCTCGATACAGGCGCCCGTCATAGGATTGAGCGCCGCCGGGACCGCAGCCGTCCACGGGACGCGAAGCCCCCTGCGCCGGCATTGCAGCCATACCTCGAATATTCCTGCTGTTCGTCATTTCGCCCCGGGAGCGCGTTCAACGAGCAGTGGGGTAGTACGTGGAATTCCTTGTAACCATACTCCGGCGTCATCAGACTTGCCCAGCCGAGGGCGCGATTCCGGAACGTCGGACGAGAGCTGCAATACCGTTTCGGTTGACCCGCCGAAAGCGTCGAAAGGAAGGCGTATGTCCAAGAAATCCCGAACGAAATCGTCCAAAACGCCCTCCGGCAGTCCGACGGCTAAAAAGAAGACCCTGAAAACACGAGCCTCGACTCAAACAAGGTCCGCGAAAACGCAGCGGACACCGGCCGGCAAATCAACCGGGAGCTTAGCAAAAGCAGGATCACATAAGGCCGCATCGAAACAGTTAAACTCCTCCAAATCAGCATCCGCGCCCGCGAGCGCGAAGTCCGGCCCGGCCGAGGGCCACAAGGCCCCCGCCTTCCGCCTGCCCCGCGACGGCGGCAACGTCGTCACATTGGCCGACTATGCCGGCCAAAAGCTGGTCCTGTTCTTCTACCCCCGTGCCGACACCCCCGGCTGCACCCGGGAGGCGATCGACTTCACCCGCCTGGCCAGCGCTTTCGCGGCAGCCGGCACCGCCGTGATCGGGATCTCGGCCGATCCGTTAAAGGCCCAGGAGAAGTTCCGCGACAAGCACAGCCTCGGTGTCCCGCTGCTCTCAGACGAGCAACATGAGATGCTGGAAGCCTATGGCGCCTGGGGCGAAAAGTCCATGTATGGCAAGAGCTTCCTTGGAATTCTTCGCACCACAATATTGGTCGGGGCTGACGGTAAAGTGGCCAAGGTCTGGCGCAATGTCCGGGTGGACGGGCATGCTGACGCGGTGCTGGAAGCGGCAAGAAGTCTTTAACCAGTCCTTTAAATTCGCGCGTTCCCGTTTCCGGAAAATTAACCATGACCGGCCCAGATTGCTGCGGCAATTAGGCCGTACGGACTCATCCGACCGGCGCGGGAGTGCCGATGTCGAAAAGTTCTGCCCAATTTTCGCAGTACCCCCAACATCATCCTCACGACCACGGACGGGCTTTCCAACGCCGTCCGGCCGTCGCGGCAGCCGCAGCACTCCCCCTTCCCGCGACCGACGACGCCTACACCATCGTCCACGCCGGCAAGCAGGTCCGCTTCGGGCCCGTGGTGTTCTGGATCGTGGTCGGAACGGTGGTGCTGCTCGGTCTCTGGTCGGCGGCGACCGCCACTTATTTTGCTTTCCGTGACGACGTCCTGACCCGGCTGATCGCCCGCCAGGCCGAGATGCAATACGCCTACGAGGACCGCATCGCCGAGCTGCGCGCCAAAGTCGACCGCACCACCAGCCGCCAGCTGCTCGACCAGGAACAGTTCGACCAGAAGCTCGACCAGATCATGAAGCGGCAGACGGCGCTGGAGTCCCGGGCCACGGCGCTCGGGGCCATGCCCGACGTGACCGGCTCGATTCCCCGCGCGACCCCACAGCGCGGCGATTCGAGCCAGATCGCGCCGAAGCCTTCGCCGATCAGCGACACCGTGATCTTCGTGGCACCGCCGGACCGTGAGGCGCGGCTCGAATCGCGCGCGCCGGCCGTCGCGGCAGCGCCGACCAACCAGTTCGCCAAGAACCAGGGCTTCGACAATGTCCTGGTCCGGCTCACGACCTCGCTCGATCAGGTCGAGCGTCGCCAGATGGCGGCGCTCAGCGCCGTCGAGGAAGGCATGGATTCACGCATGCGCCGGATGCGCGGCGTCGTCAGCGATCTCGGCCTCAATCTCGCCAATCTCGAAGCCGCCGTGCCGCGCACGGCGATGGGCGGGCCGTTCGTGCCCGTCAAACTGACGGCCAATGCCGGACCGTTCGAGAAACAGCTCAACCGCATCAACATCACGCGTGCCGAGATGGATCGTCTCAACCGCACACTGGCGCTGGTGCCCTATCGCAAGCCCGTGATCGGCGAGGTCGAGTTCACCTCCGGCTTTGGCGTCCGGAGCGATCCGTTCCTCGGACGGCCCGCGATGCATACCGGGCTCGACTTCCGCGCCGCCAGCGGCGATCCGGTTCGCGTCACCGCCTATGGCAAGGTCGTTTCCGCCGGCTGGTCCGGCGGTTACGGCCGCATGGTCGAGGTCGACCACGGCAATGGGCTTTCGACCCGCTACGGCCATCTCTCCGAGATCAACGTCAAGGTCGGCGAGATCGTGAAGATCGGCCAGGTCGTCGGTCTGGTGGGGTCGACCGGCCGCTCCACCGGCCCGCATCTGCACTACGAGACCCGCATCGAGGGCGAAGCCGTCGATCCGCAGAAGTTCTTGCGCGCCGGTGTGCGCCTCAGCGCGGGCTAGCGCCGGCTCAAAGCTGGCGAGCTACTGGCTGCGCTCGTGCCCGACCTCCCCGGTGATGACGTCGCCGAACAGCTCCCAGGCTTGCCCGTTGAAACGCATCAGCTGCATCTGCTCGATCGGGAAATAATCGTCCGGCGAGGTGTTGACCATGATGCCGGGTAGCATCAGGTCAGTGTGAAAATCCTTCAGGTTTGCCGCTTGCTTCATGACGTTCTCACGGGTGAGATTGTCGCCGCACTGTTTCAACACCTGCGCCATCGCTTCGGCCTGGACATAGCCATAGACGTTGTTGGAATTGGCCTTGTCGCCATCAGGGTAATACTTGTCCATGAACGCGCGCCAATTCACCACGGCGGGATCCTTGTCCCAGGTCGGATCGGTCGGGTCTTTCAGATAGACCGTCGAGATGATGTCCTTGGAATAGTCGAGGCCGGCGGGCTTGAGCACCGAGGCGACCGAGGTCGCGGTGTTGGCCAGGAAGAATTTCGGCTTCCAGCCGAGCTCGCCGACCTTCCGGATCGCCTGCGCCGATCCTTTCGGCGCGGCCCATGAGAAGAAGATGTCGGCGCCGGAATCGTGAAGTGCAACGATCTGCGAGTCGATCGAGGGATCGCTGACCTCGTAGGATTTGTCCGCGATGATCATGCCGGCCTTGTCGCCGAGCCCGTCCTTCAGACCCTTGAACTGGTCCTTGCCGGCGTCGTCGTTCTGCCAGAACACCGCGATCTTGCTGTTGGGGAAATGATCACGGATGTACTTTGCGTAGATTCTCCCCTCGCTCTGGTAGTTGGGTTGGAAGCCCATGGTCCACGGGAAATTCTTGGGGTCACCGAACTTGGTGCCGCCGGACGCGACGAAGAGTTGCGGCACCTTCTTGGCGTTCATGTATTTCATGATCGCGGAATTCGAGGGCGTGCCGAGCGGCTGGAAGATCAGCAGCACTTCGTCGCTCTCGACCAGCTTGCGCGCCTGCTCGATCGCCTTCGGCGGCGAATAGGCGTCGTCATAGCTGATGAAGTTGATCTTGCGTCCGTTGATGCCGCCCTGGTCGTTGATCATCCTGAAATAGGCGGCCTCGGTCTTGCCAATCACACCATAGGACGACGCCGGCCCGCTATAGGGCATGATGTTGCCGATCTTGATCTCGGTGTCGCTGGCGCCGGGGTCGTATTTCTTCTGCGCCAATGCCGGTGCCATGACGAGCACGCCGGCAGCAAACATGGCGAGGGCAGCAAGGTTTTCGCGACGACTTGGCATCGTTCTCTCCCCTATGTTTTTCTAAATAGTCTTGGTTTTGCGGAGAGTGTCGCAAGGCGGCTTGCCGCTGGCAAGCGCTTCGATTTTCCGCAAAATGAAACGAACCTACGTGCCGCGTCGCAGCAGGCTCACTGCGCGCCCGTCAATCACGAGCAAGGCGCTGCCGATGACGATGGCGCCCGCAATCTCCCGCATCGAGATCGGCTCGCCCAGCAGCAGCCATCCCAGCAGAATGGCGGTGACGGGAATGAGCAGCGTCACCAGCACGACGTTGCTCGCACCCGAGCGCCGCAGTATCTGAAAGAAGACGATGTAGGCGAGCGCCGTCGAGAGGCCGGCGAGGCCAAGCACCGCAAGCCAGGTTGTGAGGCTCGGCATCGGCAGACCCCAAGGCTGCTCCACAGCACTCGCAACGAGCGCCATCATCACTGTGGACGCCATCAGCTGAAACGTTGCCGTGCCGAGCGGGGCCGAGTCCTTCAGCAATCGCCGGGCCGCCAGTGCCGCAACGCCATAGCTCAATGCGCCGCCCAGGCAGAGCAGGATGCCGAGCCCCTGCCCGGTCCTGGTCTCGATGCCCCATCCGCGCAGGATGATCACGCCCGCAAGGCCCAGCGCCACACCGGCCACGCGGCGTACCTGCAAAGCCTCCTCGCCCGCCGCCGCCATCACGAGAACCGTGAACAGCGGCGTGGTCGCGTTCAGGATCGAGGCCAGCCCGCTCGGAATGAACGTCTGGCCGATCACGATCAGCGAGAACGGGATGACATTGTTGAGCAGCCCGATCACAACGAATGGCGTCCAACCTGAGATGCTCTTGGGGAAGCCGAGCCCCCGCACGCGCAGGAGTGGCACGAGAATGGCCGCGCCAAGTGCCACGCGCAGAAACACCAGCGTCAGCGGCGGCAATTCCCGCAAAGCGGCGCCGTTGAAGAAGAACGAGCCGCCCCAGAGGATCGAGAGCACCGCGAGCAGCGACCAGTCGCGCGCGTCGATCCGGTTGTCACTCGATGGCATGGGCTCTCACATCCGTGGTCGAGCCCGCGGACCTAGGGCGACGGGGCGAACAGTGCCACCCGATTTCCGATGAAATGCCGGTTTACGAAACCGATGCCGGCAATGAATAGGGCGATCGAATTTGTCCCACGCGATGGTGACCGGCCAGGACGTTTAACTCATGAACCCGATCAGCCCGCGCGGAGGCTGCGCCTTGTCCGTTCAGTTTTCAATAGCGGACATGGCGAGGCGCTTGAGCTGGGAGTGGCCGACCACCACGGGATTGCGCACTCCAAGTTGATCAAAAGCCTTCGCGATGGGCGTCCAGATGCGCGTGCGCGGACGGTCGCTGTAGCCAAACCCTGGCCGGTCGAAGCAAACGACGCGATAATTGTGGGCCAGGTGGTCGACCAAACCGCTTAGGACGAGATCCTGAATCATGGTGCCGTTCCCGTGAAACAGGACCACGCAAGGCGCGGCGGCATCGCCCCGTTCGATACAGTGAAGGCGCACACCGTCGCAATCGGTAAAGACGCCGATAGGCGGATTCGTTCGCTCCGCTGTCACCTGAAACGCGATGTTTGCCGAGGATCAGAACGACAAGTCATTCCTGATCGCGGGTCCCTCGGATTGGTGGCATCTAACCCGCTAAGGGCTGCTGATTTCGCTCCCTCGTTGTGAGCCGCTCTCCCCAGCCGAAAGAACCGTGATCGGCGCGTGCGTGATCCGCGTTTGCGTCCATCCTTTGCCGCAGCGGGTACGGCTTGCAGTTATCGTCCCGGCAGAGCCGTGAGCTCTCGGGGCGGCTTGATGCGCCAGAACGGATATGCCGCCAGTTCGTTCGAATGCTGCGCGAACATATCGACCCGTCTGCTTGTAAACTCCGTAATGACGCCGAAAAATTCAGTTGGTGACCTGATCGTCGCAAGTCTCAGGGCGAATTCGAAAGCAAATTGCGCGTTGGCCCCGGCTATCTCAAGAAGCTTCGCTTGATACGCCTGCATGTTTGCCGTCGCTAAAGCAAAGCCTTTCGTTGGATCGCTATCCGTCATTCTCTGACTGAGGTCATCTACTAAGGCATCGGCCCGAGGCTCAATGATAGAAACCTCGTGTTTAGGATCATCATGAAGCTCAGGAGGCGGTTCGATCGAGACTGCCGCAGCAGAGTGAAGTAAATCCTCTTTTTGGCTTCTAACAACGGCCTGCTTGTTCCGTTGGGCCCGCGCGGCCATTTTCGGATTGCGGGCGCGCTTTGGCGCTGTCGCCGGTTTGCGTTTGCTCATCTGACGCTCCATGAAAATGGGGGGCGACCACAACGGTCATTTCTGAAAGGACAACAGGCTTTGTGACGTGGCGTTCCAAGCCCCGTGCTTTGTTGGAGTCCCGCATGAACTGAGACCAATTGCACGTTCTGCGATGTCGACGATGATTTTAGGTAGCAAGTCCAACCAACAAACGTCTAACTGGCGATCTTCCTGGCCCATGCTCAACGGCGTCAGTCTGAGAACAAGCCAGACTACCCACCGAGCGAATGCTCGAGGAAGAAGCGCAGCATTTCCCTCGTCGCATCCGGCCCTTGCGGATCAGTGTAGGACCCGGCGGGGCTGCCTCCTGACCACGCGTGTCCGGCGCCATCGATGTTCCAGTGTTCGGAAATCGCCCGACCGGCCCCGTCGATCAGGACGGTGCGAGTATAGGCATGGCCGCCAGGTACGCGTCCGCGAAGTACCTTCGTCGTCGGCCGCGTCGCCCTGGCGGACTGCTCGATAATCTGATCGCCATTCTTTGGATGCACCGTAGTGTCGCAATCGCCATGGAAAACGATGGTCGGCACAGAGGTTTTGCCATCCGCAATTGCCTTGGAGCCGCCTCCCTGCCGCATGGCGACGAACGCGGAGGGAAGATCGCTCGCGGCTCCGCACGCGAGGCCCGAATGAATGCCGACCGCCGCATACAGGTCGCTATACGTTGCGCCCATGATGGCGGCGGCGGCCCCGCCGGCCGACAGACCCGCGACGTATACGCGCTTTGGATCGATCGCATGGTCGCGCATGATCTGGCGGGTAATTCCGGCGATCATCGAGGGCTCGCCCCCGCCGCGGCGCTGGTCGCCCGTGCGAAACCAGTTCCAGCACTTCGAATGATTGGCTCCGCTCGGCTGCTCAGGATAGACCACGAAGCAATTCTGCTCTTCCGCCAGGAAGTTCATCCGGGTGCCGGCCGCGAAATCGTCCGGCGACTGGGTGCAGCCATGAAGCATGACGATCAGGGGAAGCCGTTGTCGCTGACAGCGGCTTGGGATGAACAGCTTGTATATCCGGCTTCCCGCGGCGTTACTGAAAGTACCGGCGATAAACCGTGTGCCCTCGGGCATGATGTCCGATGGGGACAGAGGAGCGCGCGTGATCGGACTTCGCAGGCCGAGCCCGGAAAAATCCCCCATGCCGTCGAGCAGTAAGGAGCGTCTGCGTCCCTGAGCAGAGCGGGTCGGCGCAATCTGCGGAGCTTCCCGTTCCTCGACAATTTCGGCCGTGGCGTCGATGGTAAGCGGATCGAGCCGCGGGTGCCGAGCCTGAGAGGCGCCGCGAGACTCCGGTCTTGGAGCGCTACCGCCCTGGAGCATGCGCTGCAGCAGCGCGGTGGCCTCGACCAGTTGGCCAGCACGGGTGAGACGGGTTGCTTCGCGGACTATGTCTTGATTCAGCATCGTTCACCTCGTTCTGTCGGCGAGAGCGGCCTTGACCGCGGGAGTGGCGTGAAGGGCCCCCAGCACCGAGACCGACGCGATTGTGGCGCGAGCCAACTCGGGAGTGACGTCCTGGGCGATGGTGGCTAAGCCCAAAACATTGATCTGCAGCATCTCGCCGGCGCGCCGCGCCGCTTCGAGATCCTCGCGAGTGTAGTTGCGCAGCCCGAGGTCCAGTTTCTTCCGGGCCGTGGATCGTCTGACGACCTCTACGTGGCGCTCGAGCTGGTTCCGGATTGCTGTCCGGATGAAATCGGTCCGGTTCGAATAGAACCCTTCCTGCACCATAAGATCGACGTGACCGAGGTCGACATAGCCAAGGTTGATCGTGATCTTCTCGGTGTCGGGGGCCTTGGGTCGCAGCTCGCGCACATTATCGGCCATAGCTAACATCCATTCTTACCATCCCTCTGGATGGTATATGGATGTCACCTAGATACTTCCAAGCGCCTTTCAAGGGCGAAGGACGGCTTTGGGGTCAATGGCTGCCTTGCTCCGCTCGCATCGCCCTGTTCGGGTCGCCTTCAGGAAGCAGACCTAGCTGCACTCAGAGCTAAGGTCAGGGATGGGCCACAAGCCGCCGAATACCTTCAAGGTCGGAGACTTTCGCTTTGCCTTGCTAAGCTGAAGTTTATGAGCACACGCCCTAAAGCATGATCCGGAAAAGTGCGCAGCGGTTTTCCGAAAAGATCATGCTTAAACAACAACCTAAAGCGCGGTGACGATTCATCCTAATCGCATCGCGCTTTAGGACCGCTTCTTCGGCCGCGACACCAGCTCGATCATCCTGCCTTCATCATCATCCGGCATCGCAGCCTTCGCCTGCGCGTAAGACTCGACCGCGGCACGCGAGACCAGCGGCTTGTCCGCCAGCAGGCTCTCCGCGAGCTTCACCGCATAGGCTGCATCCTTGTGCCGCAGCGCTGCCGTGAAGGTCGCGCCGGAAAAATCGCGGGCGACCATGCGCTTGGAGTGACGCTGCACCTGGGGGCTTGCGGCCACGCCCGCCTGGATCGATTCCAGCACAAGATTCATGTCGAGCCCGGCCTGCTCGGCGATCGCGAGGCCCTCGGCGAGCCCGGCGATCTGGATCGCGCCCATGAGGTTGTTGATCAGCTTGTAGACCGTGCCGGTGCCGACGGCGCCGAAATGGCGGATGGTCGAGCCGATTGGTTCGAGATAAGGCCGCGCGCGCTCGAGATCGGCCGCGTCGGCGCCGGCCAAGAGCGTCAACTTCCCGGCCGCGGCCGCGTCTGGCAATCCGGTTACGGGACAGTCGATGTAGATCAGCCCGCGCGCGTTGAGCTCGCGGCCCATCTCGCGGGCGTGGTCATAAGAGACGGTCGAGCATTCGATCGCGATGGTGCCTGATTTCGCGGTCTTGGCTGCGCCCTTCGGCCCGAGCCAGACTGCGCGGGAGGCTTCGTCGTCCGCCACCATGGTCACGACGGCGTCGGCATCGATCGCGGCATCCTCAGGCGAGGTCGCCCAGTGCGCGCCGCGCGCGATCAGGTCGTCAGCCTTGGCCTTGCTGCGATTCCACAGCGTCACCGTGAAGCCGGCATCGAGATAGCGGCCGGCCATACCGTGGCCCATCCGTCCAAGCCCGATGAAGGCGATGCGGGGCATGATCAGTCCACGTCCTCAATGTCGGCACCCGTGGTCCCGAAGGCGCGTTGCGCCAAGGTCGCGGCCATGAAGTCGTCGAGCTCGCCGTTGAGAACGCCCGACGTGTCGGAGGTCTGCACGCCCGTGCGCAGGTCTTTCACCATCTGGTAGGGCTGGAGCACATAGGATCGGATCTGGTGGCCCCAACCGATATCGGTCTTGGCAGCCTGGTCGGCAGCGGCCTTCTCCTCGCGCTTCTTCAGCTCGATCTCGTAGAGGCGCGCGCGCAGCATGTCCCAGGCCTGGGCCCGGTTCTTGTGCTGGGAGCGGCCGGCCTGGCAGACCACCGCGACACCAGTCGGAATATGCGTCAGCCGCACCGCGGATTCGGTCTTGTTGACGTGCTGGCCGCCGGCACCGCCCGAGCGCATGGTATCGACGCGGACGTCGGATTCCTTGATGTCGATCTTGATGCTGTCGTCGATGACGGGAAACACCTGCACGCTCGAGAACGAGGTGTGCCGCCGTGCGTTGGAATCGAACGGCGAGATGCGGACGAGGCGGTGCACGCCAGCTTCGGTCTTCAGCCAGCCATAGGCGTTGTGGCCCGAGACCTGGATGGTCGCCGACTTGATGCCGGCCTCTTCACCTTCGGACTCTTCCAGGAACTCGACCTTGAAGCCGTGCGTCTCGGCCCAGCGCGTGTACATGCGCAGCAGCATCTGCGCCCAGTCCTGGCTCTCGGTGCCCCCGGCGCCGGCGTGGACTTCGAGATAGGAATCGAAACGGTCGGCCTCGCCCGACAGCAGCGCTTCGAGCTCGCGCCGCGCGACTTCCTTCTTGAGGTTCTTCAGTGCAGCTTCAGCTTCCTTGACGACGCCCTCATCGCCCTCGGCTTCGCCGAGCTCGATCATGCCGATATCGTCTTCGAGCTCCTGCTCGACCTTGCCGATGCCGCCAAGCGAATCCTCCAGCGAGGTCCGCTCCTGCATCAGCTTCTGGGCCTTCTGGGGATCGTTCCAGAGGTTGGGATCTTCTGCGAGCTTGTTCAGCTCAGCGAGGCGCGCCGTCGATTTCTCGACGTCAAAGATGCCTCCTCAGCAGCCCGACTGACTGCTTGATCTCTTCTACCAACCGTTCGATTTCGGCGCGCATGTGGTTCTCTGATCTCGCGGAATTGGTCCGCGTTCGATTGCAACGGGATGTAACGGCGGCAGCGCCAAAGCGCAACCGCCTGGGACCTCAGCGGTCGGCGTTATCCGGCCTCAGTACAGTCCGCCGGTGCCGGGCCGCATGAAGAAGCCGGAATCCGGCTGCTGCTGCTGCGAGGCCGGCATCCGCCCGTCGGCGTCGGCAACGCCGATGACCGAATAATTGTCCGGCGGCGCCGTGCCCGGCTTGAAGGCTTCAAGGATGGTCCCGCCGGTCTCACCGGGACCTGCGCGCATACCGGTCTTGGAGACGACGCGCACGAGCTTGATGCCGGCAGGCACCTTGAACGGAACCGCGGGCTTGTCGGCAAGCGCGAGCTTGAGGAAATCGCGCGCGATGGGAGCCGCCAGATGGCCGCCGGTTGCGGCATTGCCCTTCCCCAGCGGCCGCGGCTTGTCGTAGCCCATATAGATGGCGACGGCGACGTCGGGCGAGAAGCCGACGAACCAGGCGTCCTTGGCCTCGTTGGTGGTACCGGTCTTGCCGGCGACGGGCTTGCCGACTTCCTTGATGACGGTGGCCGTACCGGCCTGCACCACGCCTTCCATCAGTTCGGTGATCTGATAGGCGGTCATGGAGTCCAGCACCTGCTCGCGGCGGTCGATCAGCTGCGGCTCAGGCTGGCTCTTCCAGCCGCCCGGCGCGTCGCAGCCGCGGCATTCGCGCTGGTCGTGCTTGAAGATGGTGTGGCCGTAGCGGTCCTGAATACGGTCGATCAGCGTCGGCTTCACCCGGCGACCGCCATTGGCGAGCATCGAATAGGCCGTCACCATTCGCATCGCCGTCGTCTCGCCGGCGCCCAGCGCGTAGGAGAGATAGTTCGGCAGTTCGTCATAGACGCCGAAGCGGCGGGCATATTCGCCGATCAAGGGCATGCCGATGTCCTGCGCGAGGCGCACCGTCACCGTGTTGAGGGACTGCCGCAGCGCGTTGCGCAGCGTCACCGGTCCCTGGAACTTACCCGAGGAGAAGTTCTCCGGCCGCCACACGCCTGCGCCCTGCCCCTGATCGATTTCGATGGGTGCGTCGAGCACGACGGTCGAGGGCGTATAGCCGTTGTCGAGCGCAGCCGAATATACGATCGGCTTGAACGACGACCCCGGCTGCCGGTAGGCCTGCGTCGCGCGGTTGAACTGGCTTTGGTCGAACGAGAAGCCGCCGACCATCGCGAGCACCCGGCCGGTCCAGGGATCCATCGCTACCATGGCGCCGGACACTTCGGGGATCTGGCGCAGCCGATACTGGCCTTCGACCGGCTGTCCCTCCTTGCTGTAGAGCGGATCGGCATAGATCACGTCACCGGGCGCTAGCACCTGCGCCACGGACGTTGGCGTCTTGCCCCTGGCATTGCCCTGGGCCGCCCGCGCCCAGCGCACGCCATCGAGTGTGACGAGGCCGGTCTCGCGCTGCTTGCTGATGGCGCCGCCAAGTTCGCGGCTGGGCTGGAAGCCGATGCGCGCCGACTGGTCGCTGGTCTCCAGCACCACCGCCATGCGCCACGGCGAGATGTCGGAGAGTGATTTGATCTCGGCGAGCTTGACGCCCCAATCGCCCGAAATATCGAGCTTGCTCATGGCGCCGCGATAGCCCTGCTGCTCGTCATAGTTCACGAGGCCCGAGACCATGGCCTTGCGCGCCATCACCTGGATCTTCGGATCGAGCGTGGTGCGGACGGAGAGACCGCCCTCGTAGAGCTTCTTCTCGCCATAGCGCTCGAAGATGTCGCGACGGACTTCTTCGGCAAAATATTCGCCGGCGAAGGTGTGGGCGCCGTTGGAGCGGTTGGTGACGGCCAGCGGCTCCTTGCGCGACTTGTCGGCGTCGGCCTGCTTGATCCAGCCGTTCTCGACGAGACGATCGATCACGTAATTGCGGCGCTCGATGGCGCGGTCGCGGTTGCGAACCGGATGCAGCGTCGCCGGCATCTTCGGCAGCGCGGCCAGGTAGGACGCTTCCGCAACCGTCAGCTCGTTCACCGACTTGTCGAAATAGACCAGCGAAGCGGCTGCGATGCCGTAGGCGCCGAGGCCGAGATAGATTTCGTTCAGATACAGCTCGAGGATCTTGTCCTTCGAGTAGGTCTTCTCGATCCGCATCGCCAGCAAGGCTTCCTTGATCTTGCGGGCGAAGGAGACCTCGTTGGTCAGCAGGAAGTTCTTCGCGACCTGCTGGGTGATCGTGGAAGCGCCCTGCGGACGGCGGTTGGAGCCGTAGTTCTGGATGTAGACAACGCCGGCGCGCGCCATGCCGGTGTAGTCGATGCCGCCATGCTCGTAGAAATTCTTGTCCTCGGCCGCCAGGAACGCGTTGATCACTAGCTTGGGCACGGCCTGGATCGGCAGATACAGCCGCCGCTCCTTGGCGTATTCGCCGAGCAGCGAACCGTCGACCGCGTGCACGCGGGTCATCACCGGTGGCTCGTAATCCTGAAGCTGAGAGTAGTCCGGCAAGTCCTTGGAGAAATGCCAGATCAGGCCTGCCACGGCCCCGACACCGACAAGGAACATCACCGTTCCCGCGGCGAACAGGAAGCCCATGAACCGCACCAGCAAGCGCATTATGTGTTTATCCGTTCAAACTCTGGATCAGCCCAGTATCAGCCCCTTGGCGCCCCAAACAGGCGCCAACTTCACGTCGCGAATTCACCGGCTTACGCAATACCATCAGTGCCGGACTTAAGACGCTTGCCGAACGGGGTTCTCGCCGATTCCGGAACCCCCTGCGGCATTTTTATAAAGCGCCCGCTGTGGCCAAACTAGGGCTATTGCGAAGGGACGGAAAAACCCTTTCAGTTTGAAGACCCCCAGGGTCGCCCAATGGGCGATCCCGAGGTCGTCAATTTGACGATCCCCGGGTCCCGGGTCGTCAATTTGACGATCCCGCCGTGGCCAACCGCTTGGTCAAAAACCCGTCGATGGCCTGCGCCATCGAGCCCACAGCGCGGGACCGCCAGCCCTCGGAGACCAGATGCTCGAGGTCACCCTTGTTGGAGACATAACCGATCTCGACCAGCACCGAGGGCACGTCGGGCGCCTTCAGGACCCGGAAACCGGCCGACTTCAGGGGATGCTTGTGCATCCGCACCGTCGACTTCATTTCACCCATCAAAAGGCGAGCGAAACGGTTTGAAAAGGTGCGGGTTTCTCGCTGCGTGAGGTCGATCAGGATGTCGGCGACGTCGGTCGGCTCCTCCGCCAGGTTGAAGCCGGCGATCGCATCTGCTCGGTTTTCCGCATCCGCCAGCCGCTGGGCCTCGGCGTCGGACGCTTTGTCGGACAGCGTATAGATGGTCGCGCCCTGCGCATCGCCCTCGGCACGAGGCAGCGCGTCGGCATGAATCGAGACGAACAAGGCGGCCTTGAGATTGCGGGCGATCTTGGTCCGGTCATTGAGCGGAATGAAGGTGTCGTCATCCCGCGTCATGACCACACGGTATTTACCGGCCTTCTCCAGCTTGTCGCGCAGCGCCAGCCCAAAGGCCAGCACCAGGTTCTTCTCGCTCTCGCCGCTCGACTGCGTGCCATTGTCGATGCCGCCATGGCCGGGATCGATCACGACCACCGGGCGGCCGTCGGCCTTCTGCTGCGCCGTTTCCGGGGCTGTCGTCGCGGGAGCCGGCGCAGGCTTCGCCTCGGCGATGGTGGGCCGCAGCTCGGGACGATTTTCCGACGCGAGCGACTGCGCGAAGGCGGCACGGTCGACCTCTTCCAGCTCCAGCACAAGCCGGGCCGGCTGGCCGTTGGCCGCCTCCACCACGTAGGACTTCGCGATCCTGGCCGGTCCCGTCAGGTCGAACACGATTCGCGAGCCGCCGGGCATGACGAGCCCGTAGCGGAACGCCTTGACCAGTCCACGCCCCCCGGCGGCCCCTGTGCCCGCTGGCAGCTGAAAATTGACCTGCGGCACGTCAACGACCACCCGGTACGGGTCGGCCAGCGTGACGGCACGGAAGGTTATGGCCTGGTCGATGTCGAGAATGAAGCGAGTCTGCTTGCCGTCGCCGGCCAGCCGGGCGGCCGAGGCAACCGGGAAATTCGCTACCGCAACAGCGGGTTGCGGCTGGCTTTCCGCCGCCCTCAGGCGCGAGGAATCAGCACATGGCAATGCTGCAGCGCACAGTAGCGCGCATCCCAGCAGAATCCGTCGATTTGTGCGGCTCGCCACCGATTCCGTGCCTCCGAGCAGCCCTTTTAACGCAATAGAACCACAGGGTTAATCGATCCTTAATGACGGAAACACGAAACTCGCTGACTGTGACCGCCGTGCGACGCTCCCTTGCACGTATGGCTCATTCCTCGTATGTACGGAATGCTGACGGCCGATATTTCCGGTTGTGTCGCATTCAGCCTCCCGGTGCATCGCCGGAACTCTCAAGGTTTGAGAATTCCAGCGTTTTCCGTTCCCCTCTAAGACCAGCGCGGTGCGCGGCAGCGAGATGGAACGGGTCAAGCGTCGGCGGCGGACGGTCCTAGGTTACCACTCGCGTGACCGGGACAGTTCTGACAGCGACGTAACCCATTACCCGGTCCCTTGATCCCAAGGGAGCGGTTCGTGATCCCAAGGCGAGCGCGCTCGCGCCATGCCTGGCCAGCAGCAACTGATTGAAGGGCGGCCTCGCCGCCCAATGTTTCATACGGGCCGACGCTTGATGCGCCAGACTGTGCCGACGAATTCTGAAGGACCATTCGCGACGCTGCGGAGTGAAAATCCCGCACGCCGCCTTGATCCTGAAGCTTCCGGTTCGGCAAGGCGCGAGAGACGGCGTTTCGGCCTTCCCCTCACCCCCGAATCAGGTGGACCGTCGCGTCACCCGGCGGCGCGATACGCGCCCACGGTGAATCGCGCCCGCCGCCGCCAAGAGTTAAGACATGCCCAACAAGATGTTGATCGATGCCACCCACCCGGAAGAGACCCGGGTCGTCGTGGTCCGCGGCAATCGCGTCGAAGAGTTTGATTTCGAGACCGCGCAACGCAAGCAACTGCGCGGGAATATCTACCTCGCCAAGGTCACAAGGGTCGAACCCTCGCTCCAGGCCGCCTTCGTCGAATATGGCGGCAACCGCCACGGCTTCCTCGCCTTCAGCGAAATCCATCCCGATTACTACCAGATTCCGGTCGCGGACCGGCAGGCGCTGATCGAGGCCGAGGAACAGGCCCATCGCGAGGCCGAGGAGGAGAGCGAGAACCGCTCCCACGGCCGCCGCCGTTCGCGCCACCGCAACTCACGCCGCCGTAGTCACGGCGAACGCGTCCGCAGCGACATCGTCGAAGGCGCCGATCCCGCGGCCCAGCCGGTCCAGGGCCAGGCCCTGCCCGAAGGCGCTTCGCACGAGGGCGAGCACCTGCACGCCGGCGCGGAGCACCACGGCGAGCACGAAGGCCACGATCATCACGATCATGACCACGAAGGACATGATCACCACGGACATGATCACCAAGAGCATGATCACCAAGGACATGGGCACGACGACCATCATCATGCCCAGGGTGACGAACATCACTCTCACGATCATGACGACCATGGTCATCACGGCGAGCACGATCATCGCGACCACGATTATGCGGACGAGACGCCTGCGCCTGTCGCAGCAATCGGCGCCGAGCCCGTGGTCGCCACCGGGGTTGTTGCCGAGCCGCAAGAGCTTGCCTCCGAAGCACACGCCGAGGATCTCGCCGCGGCCGTGACGTCAGCCGCTGAACCGGCCGACGCCGTGTACGCCGTCGGCGAGAGCGCCGAGGCTCCCCGTCACGAAGCCGAAGCGGCCGGAGACGACGACGCCGAGGAAGACGAAGACGACGAGGAAGCCGAAGAGGAAGTCGTCGAATCCGTGGGCGGAGACGACGTGCTGGAGGAAGTGCCGGAGCGCACCTTCCGGCCGCGGCGCCAGTACAAGATCCAGGAAGTCATCAAGCGCCGCCAGGTGATGCTGGTGCAGGTCGTCAAGGAAGAGCGCGGCAACAAGGGCGCGGCGCTGACGACCTACCTGTCGCTCGCCGGCCGCTATGCCGTGTTGATGCCGAATACCGCACGCGGCGGCGGCATCAGCCGCAAGATCACCAGTGCCCAGGACCGTTCGCGCCTGAAGGAAGTGGTGCAGGATCTCGACGTGCCCGAGGGCATGGGCATCATCCTGCGCACCGCCGGCGCCGCCCGCACCAAGCCCGAGATCAAGCGCGACTTCGAATATCTGATCCGGATGTGGGAGACGGTGCGCGACCTCACGCTGAACTCGCAGGCTCCGACCCTCGTCTACGAGGAAGGCTCGCTGATCAAGCGCTCGCTGCGCGACCTCTACAACAAGGAGATCGACGAGATCTCGGTGGCAGGTGAATCCGGCTACCGTGAAGCGCGCGACTTCATGAAGATGCTGATGCCCGCCAACGTCAGCGCCGTGAAGCAGTATCGCGACGGCCAGCCGCTGTTCTCGCGCATGGGCGTTGAGAGCCAGCTGGACGCGATGTTCTCACCGACCGTGCAACTGCGCTCCGGCGGCTACATCGTGATCAACCAGACCGAGGCGCTGGTCTCGATCGACGTCAACTCCGGACGATCGACGCGCGAGCACCATATCGAGGACACCGCGCTCAAGACCAATCTGGAGGCGGCCGAAGAGGTCGCCCGCCAGCTTCGCTTGCGCGACCTCGCCGGCCTGATCGTCATCGACTTCATCGACATGGACGAGAAGCGCAACAATCGCGCGGTCGAGCGCAAGCTGTCCGATTGCCTCAGGCAGGATCGCGCGCGCATCCAGGTCGGCCGCATCTCCCATTTCGGCCTGCTCGAGATGTCGCGCCAGCGCATCCGCGCCAGCGTGCTCGAGAGCTCGACCGATCCGTGCCCGCATTGCGGCGGCACCGGCCACGTCCGCTCGGTGTCCTCGGTGGCGCTCCAGTTGCTGCGCGGCCTCGAAGAGATCCTGATGAAGGGCGCGACCCACAATCTCGTGGTCCGCACCCGCACCGACGTCGCGCTCTATGTGCTCAACCACAAGCGCGGCCATCTGCGTGATCTCGAGAACGGCTTCAAGGTCACCCTCTCGGTGATCGCAGATCCCAGCGTCAGCGGGCCGCAGGCCTATCTCATCGACCGCGGCGAGCAGGTGCATACGCTGGAGGCCGCCAAGGCGCTGCTCGTGGCGCAGGCCGCCGCGAGCCCGCCGCCCCT
>NZ_JALBHA010000729.1:0-2325 GCF_023006445.1 Bradyrhizobium sp. SHOUNA76 | reverse complement strand
GAGGCGCTCGGCCACGACAAGGACGCGCTCGACGATTACGGGCTAGCGGTCGCCTCGGCCGATCGGTCGGCTGCGGCCGAGGCCAAGCAGCTCGAGGTCGCGCTGCGGCAGAAGCGCGACGAGATCGGCAAGGAAGACGCGCTGCGCGAGCTCGAGACCCTGTCGATGACCTGGCGCGGCGACGCGATCGAGGTCAAGACGCTGCAGATGCTGTCGCGGCTGTATGCCGAGAACGGGCGCTACCGGGACGCGCTCACCGCCGCGCGCACCGCGACCAAACTCCAGCCGAACGCTGAAGCCTCGCGTCAGGCGCAGGATCTCGCCTCCGAGCTGTTCACGCAAATCTTCCTGGGACCGAAGGGTGACGAGCTGCCGCCGGTCGAGGCGCTCGGGATGTTCTACGAGTTCCGCGAACTGACGCCGATCGGCCGCCGCGGCGACGAGCTGATCCGCCGTCTCGCCGACCGTCTCGCCTCGATCGATCTGCTCGATCAGGCCGCCGAGCTGCTGCAATATCAGGTCGATCATCGCCTCGAAGGCGCAGCGCGCGCCCAGGTCGCCGCGCGCCTCTCCATGATCTATCTCGCCAACCGCAAGCCCGACATGGCGATCACCGCGCTGCGCGCGAGCCGCATCAGCGATCTCTCCGGCGAGCTCAGGCAGCAGCGCCTGCTGCTGGAAGCGCGCGCGCAGAGCGACGTCGGCCGTCACGACCTCGCGCTCGACATCGTCTCCAACGTCTCCGGGCGCGAAGTGCTCCGCCTGCGCTCCGACATCTTCTGGGCGGGCCGGCGCTGGCGCGAATCCGCCGAGCAGATCGAGCTCTATTACGGCGAGCGCTTCCGCGACTTCAAGCCGCTCAACACGGTGGAGAAGAGCGACATCATCCGTGCCGCCGTCGGCTATGCGCTCGCCGACGACTCGATCGGCCTGTCGCGCTTCCGCGAGAAATACGCGCCGCTGATGAGCGAGAGCGCCGACCGTCTCGCCTTCGACATCGCCAGCAAGCCGGCCGCGGCCTCCAGCGCCGAATTCGCCGAGATCGCCAAGCTAGCGGCCAGCGTCGATACGCTCGACGGCTTCCTGCGCGAGATGAAGCAGCGCTTCCCCGACGCCACCGCCCGCGCGCCTAGCTCGCCGCAGGCCAAGGAAGAAAGCGACCACACCGGCTCGCTGCCCACGATCCCGGTCGTGCGGCAGATCAAGATGACGCGCTAGGGCTTTTTCTGCCCCTCGAAGCGGTCCGTGACGGTGCCGCATTCCCCGTCATTGCGAGCGCCGTCGCTACATCCTCCGTCATTGCGACGCAGCGAAGCAATCCAGGAATCTTTCCGCGGCGGCAGCCTGGATTGCTTCGTCGCAAGAGCTCCTGGCAATGACGGGGAGGGGGGCGGGGGGCTCCTTGCGGGAGCGGAGCGGATGTGCCGGCGGGGCTCCCCTCGCCCGCCTCATCCCCCGTAGCTCTGCACCAGGCTTCCTGCCACCAGCGACCAGCCGTCGACCAGCACGAAGAAGATCAGCTTGAACGGGAGCGAGATCGTTGCCGGGGGCAGCATCATCATGCCCATCGACATCAGCACCGAGGCGACGACGAGGTCGATGATCAGGAAGGGCAGGAACAACAGGAAGCCGATCTCGAAGGCGCGCTTCAGCTCGGAAATCATGAAGGCGGGGACGAGGATGCGAAGGGCGAGATCGTCGGGGGTGGCCGGGAGCGGGTCGCCCGAGAGATCCAGGAACAGCTTGAGGTCTTTCTCGCGCACGTTCTTCTGCATGAAGCCGCGCAAGGGCACGGAGGCGCGCTGGAGCGCGTCCTCGACGCCGATCTGGTTGGCGACGAGCGGGCGGATGCCGTCGTCATAGGATTTCTGCAGCACCGGCCCCATCACGAAGAAGGTGAGGAACATCGCGAGCGCGATGATCACCGAGTTCGGCGGCGCGGTCGCCGTGCCCAACGCGGTGCGCAGCAGCGACAGCACGACCACGATGCGCGTGAACGACGTCATCATGATCAGGATCGACGGCGCGATCGACAGCACGGTGAGCAGCGCGATGAGCTGGATCGCGCGCTCGGTGACGCCGCCACCGCCGGCGCCGCCGCCGAGATTGATGCTGATGTCCTGCGCATGCGCCGGCATCGCTGCCGATGCCGCGCCGATCAGAACAGAAAGGAAAAGAACTCTACGCGGGAGGGACGGCAGCCTCACGAAGACGGCTTCGGACGGCCGAGCAGCGAGGCCATCTCGTCTTCGAGATTTTCAAAGCTGGTCTTTTCCGCGGCCGGCTTCGGAGGCGGGGCCGGGGGCGCCGCCGGCTCGCTGCGAG